>CANQCJ010000116.1 GCA_947589205.1 uncultured Ruminococcus sp.
GCGGCGTTTAAGAATACCGAAAAGAATTTGCCGAACGTCATGCCCTCAAAGCTCGGGATAAGATAGACCGCAAGCCCCTGAAGCCCCGTTCTTTCAACGCCGTCCTCGGAGGTGTGCTTTATCGTCAGCGAAAAAATCGCTATCACTATTATAAGCACGAGCAGCAGCGGCATGAGCACCTTTGAAAGGTTTTCTATGCCTTTGTTTACTCCGCGTATGACGACCAGAGCGGCAGCCGCAAGGAAGATCAGCGTCATCACTATCGGTCTTGCCTCCGCGCTGATAAACGACGTGAAGTAGCCGTCCGCGGCGGTCTGCGCGCCTTGGACAGACGCAAACTTAACAAAATAATTTATTACCCAGCCGCCGATAACGCAGTAATAGGGCATTATTATCGCCGGAATGATACACGCCGCAGTCCCCATCCAGCCGCATTTTTTGTTTACAACACTGTAGGCGGTCAGCGGACTTTGCTTTGTCTTTCTGCCGATGGCGATCTCTGTTATCAGCAGCGTGAAGCCGAAGGTCACGGTGAGTATAAGATAGATGAATATGAACATTCCCCCGCCGCCCTGAGCGGCAAGATAGGGAAAACGCCATATATTGCCAAGACCCACCGCGCTCCCCGCCGCGGCAAGCACGAAGCCTAACGAACCCTTGAACGAATTCCTCTTCTTATCCATAAAAAATTTCCCCCATAATAATAATTATTTTTTCTTAACTGATTATACACTATTTTTTAATTAATTGCAATATCCGTCAAAATTTTCGGCATATTGCACAAGCTTTGCTTTGTTTTTTAAAAAATATCCATTAAAATCACCGCAAAAAAGACATCTGCTCAACGCTCTTTGTTTTCTTGAACAAATTTTTGTTTTATCGGAAAATATCGTCATGCGATTGACAAATTGCTTGCCGTGTGCTATAATAACTATATAATACAGCATTTTTATTTGAGGTAAACTGAGTTATGTATGAATTCGATTTCAGCTCCGGGCAGGGGTATGGTTCGCCGTTTGCACCGAGAGCCGTACAAAAATTAAGCTCTTCAAGGGCCTGGTACGCCGCGGTCGTTCCGCTCATCGGTCTTTTTATCGAGATACTCGCCGATTCCATATATCTCGGCGCGCTGGTCTGGATCACCTGCGCTGTAAGCTGCGTCGCCGCCTGCGTGCTCGACAGAAGATACCTGGGCGCTCAGGCGATCGACCTTACCGCGCTCAAGCCCTGCACGGCTTATATTCCGCCGCTGTATCTTTACAAAAGAGCGGTCCTGCTAAACGCCAACCCTACTCAGATCATCGTTTTTATAATATCCTTTATTGTTGCTCTCAGCTCTAACGGCTTTACTATGGCGCGAATGATGGACGAGGACGACGCGGCGGGCGAGGTCAGAAACAATTACCTCGTAAACGTTGAATCGTTTGAAAACACTCAGCCGACTAAAACCATTGAAGAGCTTTTGAAGCTCTATTCAAAGGATCACCTGGGCGCGCAGAAATTGGAATGGTCCGCTGAACGCGGGGACGGCGCCGTTACCGTCGGGGCGGTAAGCGAACGCAAGGATTTCGAGATAGTTTTTTCCATCGAGTTTGACGGCTATGCCTTCGGAATGATAACCGTCGAAAAAATAACCGAAAATTCAAAGACCTATGAAGATGAAAGGGCTTTGGAAAAATTTAAGAAAATGATGAAGTCGGTGTCCGGCGATACCGACAAGGATAACGCAAATAAAACCGGCGGCGCGAAAAAGGCGCTTGCGGAAAGGAATGGTCTGCCGCGATGAAAGTAAACAAAAGCAGTACGCTGTTATGGTATGACGAGCCTGCCGACGATTGGAACAAGGCTCTGCCGCTCGGCAACGGCAGGATAGGCGCGATGGCGTTCGGCGAACCGCTGAACGAAAAAATAATGCTCAACGAGGATTCCGTCTGGTCGGGCGGTCCGAGAGAGAGAAACAATCCCAACGCGCTTGAAAATCTCTCAAAGGTAAGAGAGCTTCTTTTTGAAGAAAAAATAGATGAAGCGGAAAAAATAGTGCTCGACGCGTTCTGCGGAACGCCGGTAAATCAGCGTCACTATATGCCGCTCGGAGAGCTAAGCATATCGCATTTTAAAAATACCGAATGCACCTACAGGTCGCGCTCTCTCGATATTTCGGCGGCTGTAAGCAAATGCAGCTACAGCATAGACGGCGTTGACTTTGAGCGTGAAGCGTTCGTTTCCGCGCCTGACAACGCCCTGGTGATACATATAAGCGCGTCAAAGCCGGGTTCGGTTACGCTTAGAGCTTCGCTTGACGGCAGAGACGATTATTTTGACGACAACACTCCGGTGAGCGGCAGCGAGATCCTTTTTTACGGCGGCTGCGGCTCGGAGGACGGTATAAAATTCGCGGCGTTCCTTAAGGTCTGCGCCAAGGGCGGCAGGGTGTACGATTACGGGAGCTTTATAGTCTGCGAGGACTGCGACGAGGCAACGCTTATTCTCGGCGCGCAGACAAGCTTCCGCTTTGCCGACTACAGGGCTAAAGCAAAGGAGGACGTTGAGATCGCCTCGCGGCTAAGCTATGACAAGCTCAAAGAACGTCACATCGCCGACTATTCCGCGCTGTTTGAACGCGCTCACCTCTCGCTCGGCACGGAGGAGATCAACGAGTGCACCGACGAAAGACTTAAGAATTATTCCAATGGCGCGCAGGACAATTCGCTTGTCGAGCTTTATTGGAATTTTGCAAGATATCTGATGATAGCCGCAAGCCGCAGAGGTACGCTGCCGATGAATCTTCAGGGTATCTGGAACAAGGATATGTGGCCGGCGTGGGGCTGTAAATTTACTGTCAATATCAACACCGAGATGAATTACTGGGGCGCGGAGAGCGCGAATCTTTCGGAGCTTAGCGAGCCGCTTTTTGAGCATATCGAAAAAATGCGCCCGAACGGACGCGTTACCGCAAGAAGAATGTACGGCTGCGGCGGATTCGTCTGCCACCACAACACCGACATCTGGGGCGACACCGCGCCGCAGGATCTCTGGATGCCGGGAACGCAGTGGCCGATGGGCGCGGCTTGGCTTTGCCTGCATTTGTGGGAGCATTACAAATTTACCCTCGACAGGGATTTTCTTGAAAGAAAATATCCTACCCTTAAAGAAGCCGCGGAATTTTTCGAGGATTTTCTGATAGAGGACAAGCAGGGCAGACTTGTCACCTGTCCGTCCGTTTCTCCCGAAAACAGCTACATCACCGCCTCCGGCTCAAAGGGCGCGCTCTGTATCGGTCCGTCAATGGACAGCCAGATAATTTTCGAGCTTTTTACCGCCGTTATCGAAGCTTCTAAAATACTCGGCATAGACAAGGAGCATTCGGCAAGACTTGAAAAGCTTAGGGAACGGCTTCCCGCCCCCGAGATCGGCAAGTACGGTCAGATAAAGGAATGGGCGGCAGATTACGACGAGGCCGAACCGGGTCATCGGCACGTTTCACAGCTTTTCGCGCTTTATCCGGCTGACAGGATATCATTAAGACGCACGCCGGAGCTTGCGGCTGCCGCAAGGGCGACGCTTGAAAGGAGACTAAGCCACGGCGGAGGTCACACCGGCTGGTCGAGGGCTTGGATAATAAACTTCTGGGCAAGACTTGCCGACCCGGATAAAGTAGAAGAAAACGTCCGCGCTCTGCTGTCAAATTCGACAAGCGAAAACCTTTTCGATATGCACCCGCCCTTCCAGATAGACGGCAACTTCGGCGGGGCTGCGGGTATAACCGAAGCGCTGCTGCAAAGCCACAGCGGTCTGCTGCAATTTCTGCCCGCGCTGCCAAAGGCTTGGAAAAACGGCAGCTTCAGCGGTCTTAGGGCGCGCGGCGCGCTCGAGGTCGGCTGCGAGTGGGAAAATTCAAGGCTTATAAAAGCGCAGATAATACCCGACAGGGACGTTAGCGTCTCTATAGTTATGCCTGCGCCGAACGCGAGACTTTTTAACGATAACGGCGAATCGGCCGCCGTTGAGATAAACGGCGATATCATGAACGCAAGACTTTCAGCTAATGCAAAATATATTCTTATTCCGTAAAAAAGAGAAAGGATAAAAGGTATGAAATTTAAGAAAACAGCCGCCGCGGCTGCCGCCGTGATAACGGCATTTTCCGCCGTCTCCTGCGGTACGTCTATTTCTAAAAACAACAAGATCAAAAGCAATGACAGCCGAGCTTCGGCAAACAGCGCGGCTTCAGCCGTGACGGAGCTTTCCTCCTCCACCGACCCCTCCGCTCAAGCGCAGGAGACCGAACCCGTTGTCTTTACGCAGACGAATTTTGACGCGATAGAAGTGCCGTATGTGGAATATTCAAAGACCTATCAGGCGGAGACCGGTACGCTTATGCAAAACACCGTCAGCGTAAAGACCGACCGCGCTCAATTTAAAGGCGACGGTTACATCTCCGGCGCGGATCTCGACAACTACAGTCTGACCTTCGATCTGCCCGAATCGCAGTTTTACAACATAACCGTTCAGACCGCTTCGGACAGCGCGAAAAACTGCCGCCTGTTCGTAAACGGCTCGGAGGTCTGGATCTTCCGCACCAACGGCGACGGAGCGTTCAGCGAGAAAAATCTTGAAAATATCTGGCTCGAGGCAGGTCTTAACGAAATCTCCTTCACCTCGACCGACAGCGCGGTCGATATCGACTACATAAAGATAGAAGCCAACGAGGAGATAAGCTCGCTTTCGCCGGATATTTCCGACGCAAAGCTTTCAAACAAAAACGCCGACTACCACGCGAAGGCTCTCTATTCGCTGCTCTGCTCTAACTACGGCAAGCAGATACTCACCGCGCAGCACGTTGAAGCGGGCGGAAACGATGAGATAAAGCTCGTAAAGAGCATAACCGACAAGGCTCCCGCGATACGCTCGGCGGATATCGGCGGCTATACTCAGGGAAACCCCAAGGATATAAACAAGATGATAAAATATGTCAAGACCAACGGGGGTATCGCCGCTTACGACTGGTACTGGACAGACCCTGCACACGAAAGCAAGAAATTTGAGATAGCCGATATGGATTTCGATATAAGAAAAGCCGTTCCCGAAACGGTCATCGTCGAGGAGAATACCGACGAATATCCCGACGATCTTAACGCAGATCAGCAAAGCGCGGGTTCGCAGGCTTCTGAAATTTCCACAAAGCGCGAGGAGCTTGAATATCCTATCAGCGAAATGGCGATGTGGGACAGCGACGATATTGAATATTACCACGATATTGGCGAGATAACCGACGAGTGCTACTATATTTTAGTTGATATAGACAGGATAGCTTCAAAGCTTCAGGTGCTCAAGGAAAATCACACCGCCGTACTCTGGAGACCGCTTCCGGTCGCGAGCAACGGTCTTTACTGGTGGGGTCTCGACAAGGAATCCTACAAATGGCTCTGGAAGCTTATGTATACCCGAATGACCAAATACCACGAGCTGACAAATCTTGTCTGGGTATGGAGCGCGCAGAACGCAGATTGGTATGTCGGCGACAAATACTGCGATGTGTTAAGCGTTGACATCTACACCGACGGCAACCGCGACGCGCAGATAAATACTCTGCTGTTTTTGAACAATATCTGCAAGACTAAGCCGCTTGCTATAAGCGAATGCTCTAACCTGCCCGCGATGGAAAGCGTTTTGCAGGAAAAGGCTCTCTGGTCCTACGCTTCTCTCTGGAACGGTCAATATCTGCTCAACGACAGCGGACTTGCAAGCTCCGACAGCGATGAGGTGACTATCCTCTCGGGAAGATTCAAGGAGTTTTACAACAACAATTACACCCTTACCCGCGATGAGCTGCCTAATTTGAGCGACGTGGCTAAGTCGATAAAAAAGCAGGAAGCAGCCGATAAGAAAAAGAGCAAAAAGGACTAAACTCAAAAAAAGATCATAACAAAAACCGACTTTGCATTTTTTGTGCATAAGCCGGTTTTTTTCATTAAAGATTTTTTTCTAAGCTTGAAAGGATCTCCTTGAACCATTCCCTATCCCGCCAGCAGTCAAGCTCCTCCGCGTCAAGACCCTTGTCGTCAAGCTTGAAGCGCAGATCGTATGCGGCGCTTTTGTCGGAGTTTCTCGATGTGCGGCTTATATCGTATTCATAGCCCTCGCCGAAGATCGACGAACGGTGAATGAATTTTTCCGGCAGACTGTCAAACGCTGCCGCGCAATCAGCGGCGGCTTTTAAATGATACCGCACTTTCTGCTCATCGCCGTAAAGACAGGTATAGAGCTTTGCCAGCCAAAAGTGACGGGTCATTACAAAGCAATTGAAAAATCCGTACTGACCGTCGTCGAACACCGCGTCGCACATACGTATATACGCTTCGTGTATCTTGATGTAAAGCTCATAGTTCCCTTTGTTGAAAACGCAGAGATCGTAAAACAAATTGTTTGCCAGCTGCAATATCGTAAACACCGCGTCTATGCAGTTTTCCCTGCCCTTTTCACGGTCGCCCTTTATTTTGAAAATGTAGTCGAAGAACACCTCGGAGGAAAGAAACATCGGCGGCGCGGATCTTGCAAGCCTTTCGGCTTCATCTGTTCGTCCCGCATACGGCAGATCGTAGATAAGTATTTGTGTTGCGCTGCGGCGGAATGTCTCATCGGTCGAAACGCTGAGGATCTTTTCTGCCAAAAGAATAGTTTCCTCCCGCTCCTCGTCGGTCTTTTCCTCGTTGGCGATAAAATGCAATGAGCTCATCAGCCCGTTAAGGCATTCGATCTCACCGGGAAATTCCTCCAGCCCCTTTCGCCAAAGCTCCACCGCTTCGCGTATCCTTCCCTTGTTGTGAAGCTTTACCGCCTGCTTTTTGTAACAGGCGATCTCTTCTTTTTT
>CANQCJ010000117.1 GCA_947589205.1 uncultured Ruminococcus sp.
GTGCTGTCGCAGACGAGCAGGGCGGTCTCCATATCGTCCACCGAATCGCTGACCGCTTTCATCATATGCTCACCGAGACGGTTTCTTGCGCTGTGCTTTCCGGGAGTGTCGTAAAAAACATACTGTATCCCGCCCTCGGTCAGCACTCCGGTTATCCTCGTGCGGGTTGTCTGCGGCTTTGACGATACCGCGGCTATCCTTTCGCCGACAAGCGCGTTGAGCAGCGTAGACTTTCCCGCGTTGGGTCTGCCTATCATGGTCACGAAAATATTTTTCGTTTTATTCATTTTTTTCATTTCCTTTCTTTTTGCAGGGCGCGAAAATAAAAGCCGTCCAGGCGGCGGCGGAAATTATCAGCAAAACGAGAGCGGCGGGTCTGTCGATAAACCGGACCGCCGTACTTTTAAGCTTTTCTATGTCGCCGAAAACGGCAAAGCCTACGCCGACGGCGCAGACCGCCGCGGCAAGCACGCCGCCCGCCGCAGCGTCCTTAGCAAGCTTTGCAAGCTTGTTATTTTCGTCGGTGATAAGATCTACAGCCGATTCGACCGCCGTGTTTACCGCTTCAAGAGCGATAACGAGACCGATGACCGTAAAAACAGCCGCGCGTTCTCCCGCTGACGCGCCGAAAATGTGCAAAAGCATGAGCGCGTAAAAAGCCGCGCAAAAATGTATCCGCATATTCCGTTCACACCTTAGGCAGGAGATTATCCCGCAAAAAGCATAGCCGAAGCTTTTAAAAAATCTTTTCATTGATGAGAGTGCTCGGGCACGACGAAGGTCTCGTCGCGCGAAATGCCGAGATCGGTAAGTATCTGCTCTTCCTTTTCTCTCATCTTGCGTTCGGCGAGCGAGCTTTCCTCATGGTCGTAGCCCAAAAGATGAAGCATAGAGTGAACGGTCAGAAAGCCTATCTCTCTTTCGAGCGAATGACCGTATATCTGCGACTGCTTTTTAGCGGTCTCGAGAGATATGACTATATCGCCGAGCTGGTAAGCCCCCGTCTGCGGATCCTCGTCGTATTTTCCGTTCTCGCCGAGCGGGAAGCTCAGCACGTCGGTAGAGCGGTCGATATTTCTAAACTGCGAATTGAGCTTTTTTATCTCCTCGTCGTTTACGAGCGAAACGCTGACCTCCGCGTCATGGTCTACCCCCTCCGACTCCAGCGCCGCATGGCAGCATTTTCTTATGAGCAGCCTTATTCCCACCGGTATTTTGACCTCCGACTGTTTGTTGGTTATAAGCACCTTTACCTTAGCCATTTTTATGACCCGCTCCCCTTTCGTAGTATTTTTCATATGCCCTGATTATGTCCTGCACCAGCCTGTGGCGCACGACGTCCTTTTCGGTGAATCTGTTTATGCAGATATCCTCCACGTTTTTGAGCACCCTCACCGCCTCGATAAGTCCCGAGCGTTTAGGGTCGGGAAGATCTATCTGCGTTACGTCTCCGGTTATCACGATCTTAGAGCCGAAGCCCAATCGCGTCAGAAACATTTTCATCTGCTCCGGAGTAGTGTTCTGCGCCTCGTCTAAAATAATAAAGCTGTCGTCAAGCGTTCGTCCTCTCATGTAAGCGAGCGGCGCGACCTCTATGCAGCCGCGTTCGGTCTGTCTTGCAAAGGCGTCGGGACCCAACATATCGAACAGCGCGTCATAGAGCGGACGAAGATACGGGTCTACCTTGTTCTGAAGATCCCCCGGAAGAAAGCCGAGCTTTTCTCCGGCTTCGACGGCGGGTCTTGTAAGTATTATCCTGCTCACCTCGTGCGCCCGAAACGCCTTTACCGCCATAGCCACCGCAAGATATGTCTTGCCCGTTCCGGCGGGGCCTACGCCGATAACGACGGTGTTTTTTCTGATAGCGTCGATATATTTTTTCTGACCGATAGTTTTCGGCTTTACGACCGAGCCTTTGAGCGTAACGCAGATGGCGTCGTCGGAAAGCTTGACTATCTCGTCCGAAAGCCCCTCCCTTACGAGGGAGAAAACATAATGGAGATTCTGTTCGTTTATCCTTTCGCCCTTAGCGATGAGCGCGAGCAGCGCCTTTACCGCTTCGAGAGCGTTCTGAGCGTTTTCCTCCGCCCCGGTAATTTTGATATCCTCGCCGCGGTTGACGACAGAAACGCTGTATTCCTTTTGTATAGCGTTCACATTTTCATCATAGCTCCCGAAAAGCTCGATAAGCTTAGCCGCGTCCTCTATCCTTAAAGTTTTTTCAGTCATTTAAAAATTCTCCGGTTTTTTTAAATTTCTCCGAGTCGGTTTTTCGTCATGACCCGTACTAAATTTATTATAACACGTTTAATAAAAAAATGCAAGAAAAAAATACGTCTTTTTGAATATTTTTATTATTTATTTATAAAAAAATAGGATTCCTCGCCCATCTCTCCGTAAATTTTATACTTTACCGTCAGCACAACGCGGTCTTTTTTGTATTCAACATCGGTATGGCGCGACTTTATTTCGCAGTCTGAGAGGAAATTTTTCTCATATCTCTCCCTCTGCGCCGCCGCAAGAGCCTTCGCTTGTTTTTTTGTGTAGTAAGTCGTTTCAAACGAATATTCGTTAAGCGTTCGGGTCGTTATGCCTATAGGCGTTTTTACGCCTAATAGCTCGAGGCTTTTTTGCTTTTCCTTAGTTATGTAAAAGCCGCCTTGAGCTTTAAAAAACAGCGGTATTTTGCAGGAAAAAACGTTCAGATATTTTTCGGTTTTCGTCTTTGGCGTTACGGTAAGCCTTGTGTCGGTGAGCGGCTGCTCAAAGACCTGCGTTTGCTCGTAGGTGCCGTAGATCTTACCGACAGACCTTACATATTTAACGGTATCGAACGTCACGAATTTGTCCTCTTGAAGCTCCGTCTTTTTTATCGGTATGCTGCCGCTTACGATAACGTCGCCTTTAAGCACGCCGCTCCCGAGCGGCTTTACGAGCAGTCCGTTGTAAAGCTCTATATCCTCTATCACTCCGTCGTGCGAAGCGACAAGATCGCAGGGCATTCGTTCGTTCGCCGCCTTTTCCTGCGGAAGCCTTTCGATAACGTCTATTATCAGCGTACTGTCGGTAACGCTTATCCCCGCCCATGAAATGCCGCTTACGTTTTGCTTCAGCGCGCGTTCGGTCTCGACAAGATCTATATCGGGAATGTATGCGCCGGGAGCTATTCCGTTTTCATAGAGCACGTTCATGACCGAAGCCTTTATCTGCTCGTCGTCTGAAAGTATCTCGATATCCACCGCATAATTTTTCAAGACCGCCATAGCCGCCAGACAGATCACCGCGCCGACGATAAGTCCCGAACGCTTTTTTGCTTTTTCAAAAGCGCGGATAAGTCCGCCCCTTGAAATTATTTCCGCCTGCGCGCCGATATCCCTGCAAAGCCTTTCAAAGCGGCGTTTTTCCGAAAACGCTATATCGAGAGTTAAAACGCCGTTTTTTTCGCTTATGCTGTAGGCGTTTATTTTTTGCTGCTTTAAAGCAGAAAAAAGCTTCTGCGTTTCGGCGCATATTACAGAGTAGTGATATTTCATAAGCTCCATTTTTGTTTACGCTTCATTCCTTTCCGCCTCTTGAAGAGCGTTTTTCGATACTTACCGATCGAATTTTTCCGTTTACGCTGACGCTTCCCGAGGAAAAGCTTGTCAGCGTAAGATCGCTGCCCCATATATCGACCAAAAATCCGCGCGAGCTGACGGAGCATTTTATCTCGTTGCATTCGAGTATCCTGCGGCAGTTTTCGATGATGACCTCTTCGTCTCCGGAAATAGTCACCAATGAACGCGCGCCGCTCAGCTCGGATGCCCTTCCCTGATAAGCAAAAAACGGTCTTTCCATAGCTTTCCTCTCACTTTCGGCTTGTATTATCTTGCTTAATATTATGCTGACAGGCTTAAAGCTATTACTTTTTGGTATGCTTTTTACAAAAAAGGACAGCTTGCTTTGTTATCATTGCCGAAATTTATTTCAGCTTGTCACATTTTTTGTTTTTGAAATGATACTGTTTAGAGATAATGATTTGCAAAATTCGTCCGCTATTGACAAAAAACAAATAGTGTGATATAATTATTAAAAATATAATGAAAAAGAAACGGAGAAAATCAATTTGAGTGTAAAGAGCGTTTTGAGCGGAAGGACCGACAGCGGAGCTGTGCAGTTTTTCCGATATATTTTTGTGGGCGGCGGCGCGACTGTCGTGCAGTATGCGGTGCTTTTTCTGCTGACCGAGCTTTTTGACATAGACGCGAACATCTCGGCGTTTTTCGGATTTTTGGGCGGGCTTACGGTGAATTATCTCGTCTCTACCGTCTGGGTCTTTGACAGAAAAAATTCCGCGATAAAAAGCAAGGCGGCAGAATTCGGCGCGTTCGCGCTTATCGGCGTTATCGGCTTGCTTATGACCGAGGGGATAATCTGGCTGTTCGACAAGCCGCTCGCGGCGAACGCCGTACTGCCGAAATTCATACCGACCGACAAATATTACGCGATTGGTCAGATAACAGCGACAGGCACGGTGTTTTTCTGGAATTTCTTTGCAAGAAAATACTTGCTTTTTAATAAAAAAGGGGATAGATAAAATGAAAAAAATAGTTATCATCGGCGCTGGCCCTGCGGGACTTACCGCGGCTTACGAGCTGCTCAAAAACGGCGGAGCGGAGGAATACAGCGTTACGGTACTCGAAGAGTCAGACCGTATCGGCGGCATATCGCAGACGGTGCGCTATCACGGCAACCGAATGGACATAGGCGGTCACAGGTTTTTCTCAAAGGACGACAGCATTATGCGCTGGTGGAGCGAGCTTATGCCGGTGCAGGGAAAGCCCGCGTATGACGACAAGGTGCTTCACCGCAGAAAGCCGCTCGAAAAAGGCGGCCCCGATCCGGAGACCGAGGACAATGTAATGCTTTTGAGGGAGAGAGTTTCGCGGATATACTATGACAGAAAATTTTTCGATTATCCGGTAACGATGAACGCCGACACGATAAAAAACATGGGGCTTTTCACGACCCTCAAAGCGGGAATGAGCTATCTTTCCTGCTGTCTTTTCAAAAGACCGGAGACGAATCTTGAAAGCTTTTACATAAACCGTTTCGGTAAGGTGCTCTATTCGATGTTCTTTGAGGGCTATACCGAAAAGCTCTGGGGCAGACACCCGAGGGAGATCTCCGCCGACTGGGGAGCGCAGAGGGTAAAGGGTCTGTCGATAACGGCGATAATCAAGGATATGGTAACAAAGCTTTTGGGAATAAAGACCAACGAAAACGCCGAGACATCTCTGATAGAGCAGTTCTGGTATCCCAAATACGGTCCGGGACAGCTCTGGGAGCTTGTGGCTTCAAGGGTAACGCAGGCGGGCGGCGAGCTGCGGCAGGGCTGCGCGGTAAAGCGCATAAAGACCGACGGCAGAAAAATAACCTCCGTCGTCTGCGCGGCGCCTAACGGAGAGGAAGAAATAAAAGGCGATATTTTCATATCCTCTATGCCGATAAAGGATCTTGTCGGAGGCTTAGAGGGAGTAAGGTGTGAAAAAATAAAGCGGATAGCCTCCGGCTTGCCCTACCGCGATTTTGTGACGGTCGGACTGCTTGTCGACAGATTAGAGCTTGTCAATAAGACCGACAAGAAAACGCTCGGCGGTATCGTGCCGGACTGCTGGATATACGTTCAGGATAAGGGCGTAAAGCTCGGACGCATACAGATCTTCAACAACTGGTCGCCCTATATGGCGGCGGACCCGGAAAACAGCGTCTGGATAGGTCTGGAATATTTCTGCGATGAGGGCGATGATTTCTGGTGCATGACAGATGAAGAATGTATAGAATTTGCCAAGCGCGAGCTGGTAAAAATGGGCGTTATACGCAAAGGCGCAGTCAAGGACGCTCACCGCGAAAGGGTCAAAAAGGCTTACCCCGCTTATTTTGACACATACAAGCATTTTGACAAGGTGGTTTCCTATCTCAACAGATTTGAAAATCTGTTCTGCGTCGGCAGAAACGGTCAGCACCGTTACAACAATATGGATCATTCTATGCTCACCGCGATAAACGCCGCCAATGCGATAAAGAGCGGCAGCTTCGATAAGACCAACGTTTGGAACGTAAACACGGAGAAGGAATATCATGAGCAAAGGAAAAGCTGAAAACAGACTAGTGATAAGCGAAAAATACGTTGATGCGGCAATAATTTCCCTTGCAAAGCACCCCTACCTATGGACGCTGTTTTTCTGCCTGCTTCTTCACCCGTTCTGCTTCGGCGCGGACGAAAACGTTCCGTCTAACGCCATACTGATAGAATCCTCGCTTGCGCTCGCGGCGGGCTTTGCAATAGTTTTCCTGCTTTACCGCTCTAAGCGTATAAGGCTTGGTCAAGCGTATATATTGGCGGCAGTGGTTTTCGCCGCGAATTTTTTCCTGACGATAAGATATTCAAGATCTTTGTTCAGGGGAGCGTGGATGTTTATCGGCGGGTGCGCCGTCGTTTTGATATTGTACTGTTTTTCGCGGACGAAGCGTTTTAAGGAGCAGCTTTTTTCGCTGATGATAACAGCGGTAAGCTTTCTGCTGAAATTCTACTATGTTTACTGCACCTCCGTCTACACGCGGCAGAACGACGTACATTCCTTCGGCGGCGGCAACGGTCATGCGGGGTATATGGAATACCTGCTGTACGAACACCGCCTGCCCGACTTTGACGTAAGAGACACCTGGGCGTTCTGCCACCCGCCGCTTCACCATATCATCTCGGCTGTCTGGATATATATAAACGAAAATATTTTCCAAATAGGTCACAACCCCGCCCGCGAATCTCTCCAGACGCTCACGCTGTTTTATTCTA
>CANQCJ010000118.1 GCA_947589205.1 uncultured Ruminococcus sp.
CTCTCAGGACTATTCGCGCAATAGGATACGCCATTCGGCAGTTCCCGCGCTTAAAGCGATAAATCCGTCGCTTGAAAAGACCTTTGCGGGAACGCTTGAAAATCTTAGAGAGGACGCGGGGCTGTTAAAAACGCTGAGCGACGAGCTTTTTGAAAAAGCCGAGACGGAAGGCGGCGGGCTTGATGCGAAAATGATATACCGAGCGCAGAGCGCGCTGTCGCTGCGGGCGATAAAGCGGCTGACCGAGCAGAGCGGAGCGCAGTATAACAGATACACGCTGATGCGGATAAGAGAGCTTTGTGAAAGCGGCGGCAGGCTCACCCTCGGAAACGGCAGATATGCAACGGTCAAAAACGGCTTGCTCTATATAGACGGCGAACCGGTAAAGCCGTTAAGGATAGAAGCGGAAATAGGCGGGCAGTATATGTTTTTTGAAAAAACGGTACGGCTTTTTACAAGGGATACGGATAAAAATTATTCGGGCTGCGCCGATCCTGACAAGATAAACGGCAGGATAATCATACGCTCTCGGGCGGGCGCGGACAGGATAAAATTTATCGGAAAAGCTCACAGCGTATCGCTCAAAAAGCTCTTTCAGAGCGAGCTGGCTTCACAGGACAGGCTGAAGGCGGTCGTTTTGAGCGACGATGACGGACCGTTTTTTGCCGAGGGTCACGGCTTTTCGGAAAGGGTAAAAGCCGACAGAGAAACAAAAACTGTTTTGATTTGCAAAATATCATAAAACTGTCACAATTATATGCTATAATGCGCTAAAATATATCAGCGCGTCGGACTTGGCGGGTCTGACCGCTCTATACGCAAAGGAAAGGTAGTGTTTTGTTGAAAAATTCTAAATCGTTCATTATATATCTGATAGTAGCGGCTGTGTTTATCGGCGGAATGATCTATGTTTTGTCCTCGATGGGTCAGGAAAAGGACAAGACGGAATATTCGCAGATAATGCGCTATTTTGACGAATATAAAGTATCGGAATTTACATTCGATCTCAATTCCGGCGAGCTGAGCTATAAGCTAAAGGGCTCGGACGAAAAAAAGACCTATACCGTGCCGAACGTAAGTCTTTTCGTCAACGAGGTGCTCGGAAGCGAGGACGGAGAAAATTACAGAAAAGCATACGACGCGGCTAACCCCGACGCCCCGCTCAAATACGATCTTGTACCTATTTCGGACAACAGCTTCTGGCTTAATCTGATACCTACGATACTGATGCTCGGCGTTATGATCTTCTTCTTCGTCTGGATGATGCGAAACGCAGGCGCGGGAAAGATGTCGGGCTTCGGGAGGTCTAACGCGAGGAAAGCCCCCGATTCAAAGAAAGCAACCTTTGCCGACGTCGCGGGAGCGGACGAGGAAAAGGCGGAGCTTCAGGAGATCGTGGATTTTCTTAAAAACAACAAAAAATACAACGAGATCGGAGCGAGGATCCCTAAGGGCGTTCTGCTTATGGGTCCTCCGGGAACGGGTAAAACGCTGCTTGCAAGAGCCGTAGCGGGAGAAGCGGGAGTCGATTTCTTCTCTATCTCCGGATCGGATTTCGTGGAGATGTTCGTCGGAGTGGGCGCGTCGAGAGTGCGCGACCTGTTCGACCAGGCGAAAAAAAGCGCGCCGGCGATAATCTTCATAGACGAGATAGACGCGGTCGGCAGACAGCGCGGAGCGGGTCTCGGCGGCGGTCACGACGAACGCGAGCAGACGCTCAATCAGCTTCTCGTTGAAATGGACGGTTTTGAGGAAAACGATTCGGTCATCGTCATGGCGGCGACAAACAGAAGCGATATTCTCGACCCCGCGCTGCTTCGTCCGGGACGCTTCGACAGGCAGATACTTGTAAGCTATCCCGACGTAAAGGGACGCGAGGAAATTTTAAAGGTACACACGAGAAACAAGCCGTTAGCGCCCGATGTAGACCTTAAAACGATAGCGCAGACGACGGTCGGCTTTACCGGCGCGGAGCTTGAAAATCTTGTCAACGAAGCGTCGCTGCTTGCGGCAAGAAAGGACAAAAAAGCCATCACCCGAGAAGAGCTCGAGGAGGCCGCTATAAAGGTCGTAGCCGGACCGGAGAAAAAATCGAGGGTAGTCACCGAGCAGGAAAAACGGCTTACAGCCTATCACGAGGGCGGTCATGCGGTCTGCACCTATTTCTGCCAGACGCAGGATAAGGTACACCATGTGACGATAATCCCGAGAGGTCAGGCGGGCGGATTTACCATGAGCCTGCCGGAAAAGGATAAATCCTATGTTTCAAAGCGCGAGATGTATGAAAATATAATCGTGCTGCTGCGGAAGAGTCGCCGAAAAGATCGTGCTCGACGATATTTCCACGGGAGCTTCAAACGACCTTGAAAGAGCCACCGCTACCGCGAGGAACATGGTGACCCGCTACGGCTTCAGCGAAAATCTCGGACCTGTCGTATACGGCAGGGGAGAGCACGAGGTGTTCCTGGGCAGAGATTACAGCGCGACGCCGAGCTATTCGGAAAACGTTGCCGCAGAGATAGACGCGGAGATAAGAAGCATTGTCGAGGAGGCATTCAAGGACTGCGAGGATCTGTTGAGAGCGCATATGGATAAGCTCGAGCTTATCGCGCAGTATCTTATGAAGCATGAAAAGATAGACGGCAAGAATTTTGAAAGGCTCATGAACGGCGAGCTTGAACCGATAGAAACGAGCAAGCCCTCTGACGAGCTTGCAGGAGAGATAAGCGAGGCTTTTGAAAAGCGCGATGAAAATAACGCTGATAGTCAGCAAAACGATACCGATAAATAATATAACGACCGCCGAGGATACATTATCTTCGGCGGTTTTTTTACAAAAAATTCACAAAATTTACGTCTAAATAAAGCGTCGTAAAAGGATTTATAGTAAAGGGGTGAGCGTTTTCGATGATATTTGAAATATCTCAGAGGGAGAGAACAGCAAAGGCGATAGAAAAATACAAACATACCGTTTACGGAATAGCCGTTTCTCAGCTTGCCTATAAATGCGATGCGGACGATGTTTTTCAGGAGGTATTTCTGCTGTATTACAGCAAGAATATAACGTTTGAGGATGAGGAGCACGAAAAAGCCTGGCTGATAAGAACGGCGATAAATTTTTGCAGAAGAATGAACGGCAGTCCTTGGCGGACGAGAATGCTGCCGTATGAGCAAAACGAGGAGGAGAGGTTCGCCTGCGAGCTGCCGGAGCAGACGGCGGTCGTTAACGAGGTCAGGGCGCTGAAGCCGCGATACAGCCTGCCGGTGTATTTGTATTATTTTGAAAATATGCCGGCGGCAAAGATCGCGGAGATACTGAAAATCAGCGAAGCCGCCGTAAGAAAAAGACTTTCGAGAGCAAGAGAAATGTTGAAAAAACGATTGGAGGGAGACTACCTTGAATGATATGTTAAAAAGTATCCGCGAGCAGATGAAGCCCGATGAAGGGACAGTTTCGGAGCTTATGAAAAAAATTGATGATCCGGAGGGCGGGCAGGCCGCGGTAAAAAAGCCGATGCCCGCGCTTTCCGCGGCAGCCTGCGCGGCGGTGTGCATTGCGCTTTTACTGTTCAGCCGAAGCGACAAGCCGCAGACAAAGGAGACGGTGGAGCTTTCCGCGCCCGACAGTACTGTCCAAGTGTCGCCCGACAGTAGCGTTCAAGATATCACCCTTGACAGCGAGCGGGAGCAGACCGCACAGGAGGATCAAACGGAGGCTTTAAAGCTGAAGCTTATCCGCTGCAATGCGGACGAGGTGATTTTGGGCGAAGAAAGCGCAAAAGAAGATTTTTCTGACGAAAAGCAAAAACAGGCTTTCTTGGAAGCAAACAAGCAGATTGAATTTGACGGAACGGTGTATGGATTTGTCAAGGAATGCGATGAGAACATCGAGGATATAGCGAATCTCAGCTGCAACATCGGCAAGGACAGCGATAACGAATGGGCGGCGGCGTCCTTTGCGTATGCCTCCGACAAAAAACGGATAGCCGTTTACAATGCAAAGCGTCCGAGCGGGCATTATTATATTTTTGAAAGCATAGCCGACACCGAAAGCGAGATGACGGGGATAGCTCTGAGCTGGCAGGCGGGGTATATTTATCCCGCGTATGAACGCTGCGTTGTCAACGAGCAGCTGAGCTTTGCGACGTCCGCTGCGCTCGGTTTTCTGAGCGAGAAAAATAACGTTGAGTACAACGGTGAAATGTATACCTATACCGGGCTTTATGACGGAGAATTTACCGGAAAGCCCGCGCCGATAGAGTATAATGTGGACGTTGTGGTTGACGGCTACGGTACGATAGATATTTTATACAGCGACGGGGGAACGTCGAAAATTTATTTTTGCTATTATCAGCCGGACGAGCAAACGCTCTTGGCGCGGCTTATAGACGGCACGGTGATAAAATTTGAGAAAAACAATACCGAGACCGTTACCGTACCGGAGCTTAAAGGTATGACGGTAGAGGAGGCTGAGGCGGCTTTGGAGGAATGCGGGCTGGCGTATGCTGTTGAAAGCAGCGGGACAGAGGGAGACCCGGGAAGAGTGACAGATCAGAGCATAGCCGCGGGTGAGGAGGTTAGTATCGGCAGCACGGTCACGATATTTGTTGAAGCCGACACGGAGGAGCAGCAGCAAAAGCCTTATACGGTAAACAGTGCGGTCATGACCGTCAGCAAGGTGTATTCCGAGGACAGCGAGGTGTACCGTGAGGAAATAATGCGGCTAATAAGCGAGGAGGAAAAGCACGCGCAGCTTTCGGCGGCGAAAAGCTTTAAATTCAACGGAGAGACCTATGAATACTGCGGCAGCTCCGCCGAAAAGGATTGTATTTCAACAGGAACGGAGACCTCGCGGATCATCGGGAGCGGCAGCATAAACGTTGACGGTGTTGTAAGCGATATTTGGTTCTGCAGCGTTGGAAGCGAGCCGACAGGAAAGAGGATAGCGGTCGATCTCGGCGACCGGAAGGGGGTCATCTTTGAAAACAAGTCCTACAAGGCTCCCGAAAAAACCGATGTAAGCCTAACGCTTTACAAGAGCGACTACCCGATAGACACGCGCACCGACGAGTACATAGAGTACAGCCTTGAGGACACACTGGAAATTTTTGACGCGCTCGGCGAAATTGAGTTTGATGGAAGAAGGTACGAATTTACAGGAGAGGTAACAGACGATGTAGTACTCGAGTACATTGCGATAGGAACGATAAAATACAACGGCAAGTCCAACAGCGTTTACGGCGCGTACCGTTCGGGCTTTCCCGCAGGCGAGCAGCTTCTCATCGACCTCGGCAACTGGCGTTACTGCGTAATGCAGGCTATAGAATAAATTTCTTCAATAAAAGTCCTGCTCTGACACTGAGCAGGACTTTTTTGGACGTTCATAAAAAATTTATAAAAAATCGCTTGTATTTTTGGGGAAAATGTGTTATAATTATTGTTGCTTTGAATAAGCTATCTATGCTCGTGTGGCGGAATAGGCAGACGCAACGGACTTAAAATCCGTCAACCGGTTTTTAAGAAAATTGTATTTGTCAATTTTTACATCGGCTTTAAATAGCGTATCTACAAGGGTTTTTGAAAGAGCCGGTAGAAAAGACCTGTTATGTTATCGAATTTTTCTACCATTTTTCTACCACTTTTTCACTTTCCGTGCTGTTCGTTGAAACCTGCTGAAAATGAAAAAGAAGTAAAATTGAATATTTGCCGCTGTGGTGGAATCGGCAGACACAAGGGACTTTGATGTTTGTACACACTTTAATGAGTGTGTCTACGGTTTGTCCGTAGAGAGTGCCCATAGAGAAATCTGTGGAGTAGAAGTCGGCTAAAACGGTGAAGGCACAAACAGAACGCCGTGCTAACCCATTCTGGTGAGTGTAGAGACTTTACACCGACTACCTAAGTCCGAAAGGATATGGTAAAGACCAAGTCCGGACTACAACACACTTTCGTGTGGCTATGGTAACATAGAGTAGTATGAAAATCCCTCGCTGGCGACAGCGTGCCCGTTCAAGTCGGGTCAGCGGCACCATAAAACATCGTAAGATCGGACTTTTTCGGAAGTCCGATTTTTTTGTGTCAGAATTTTTTAAGTCAAACAGCCGTATTCGGTTTTTCTGTCGCCGCATTTTCCGCATTTGTCTGTCTTTCGGCAGATCCGCTGCCGAGTATATTGGCGATCGTGTTGGCAGAGTCGATCTTCGAGTTGAAATCCAAGTGACTGTAAAAATCAGCAGTCACATGAAATGTTGAGTGACCTAACCATTCTTGTATCGCCTTCATTGGCACACCATTGGCGAGAAGCAGACTTGCACAAGAGTGTCTGAGATCGTGGAAGCGTATCTTTTTCAGTTTATACTTCTTGATGATCTTTGCAAAATGTTCAGTAACGTAGTTAGGCGTTATCAGTTTTCCGAGTTCATCGGTGCATATGTAATCATCGTATTCGTGATCGTATCCGCTTTTCAGAACTGCGGACAGGTAGTCGTCCTGTTCCTTTTTTGCTCTCAGCACATCGGCAATGTACGGAATAAGCGGCAGCGTTCTATGACTTGCTTTAGTTTTCAATTGATTTTCAAACTTCACAACGAGCTTGCCGTCCTCATAAACATTATAAGCCTTTGTGTGGATCGTGATAGTATTGTTGTCAAAGTCAATAGCATCCCACCTCAGGCCGATTATCTCGCTGCGGCGAAGTCCGTAATAGGCGGCGATAAGAACAACAACTTCCATACGATCTCCTCTGAAAACAGAAAACAGTCTTTCAAGCTCCTTTGAATTGTAAAATGTCGCTTCATACTTGTCGAGCTTAGGACGGTCT
>CANQCJ010000119.1 GCA_947589205.1 uncultured Ruminococcus sp.
GCGAAGAAATGGGCGTTTGTGACGACGCATATACGGACCTTCGCGTAGAGACTGTTCCGGCGTTTCGGTATGTAAAGCACGCGGTTATCAGCAATGATCCCGAGGGAGATTCCATAAACTGGGTGTTAAATGTCGCCCGCAGCAACGGTGTGGAAAATCCCCGGGTGATCGGCTGGAATCTTCAATATCTTTCCGAGGAGCAGATAAATGTTTACCATATGCACGGCTATGAGGCTGCATGGATACTGCCTGAAGGCGTAACGCCGAAGGGAGTGGAGATCTTTGAGCAGAAAGCTCACAAATATGTCGCGATACACATTCCCGAGCCTTTCAAAAATCCTTTTGTGGTAATTCCCAACGCATATAAGATGATAACGGAATATATGAGTATCAACGGTTTGAAGTATACGGACAAAAAAGATGTGATACCCTGCTTTGAGACGGACGGTGACAGCATGGACGTGTACATTGCCTGCATATAGCTGTTATACAGCGTTTTTGACCTGAAGCAAAGTACGTTAAAAAAGCAATGGAGAAAAAATATATGTCAACAAGCAAGGAATATATGGATTTTTTATTAGACCGGCTGTCCTCTCTTGACGGGATATCCTGCCGCATGATGATGGGTGAGTATTTGATATATTACCGCGGCAAGGTCGCCGCTTATGTTTGCGACGGGCGTTTTTTGGTAAAGCCTGTTCCTGCGGCAATAAAAATGCTGCCCGATGCCGAATATGATTCTATATATGAGGGCGGCAGGAAGAAATTGCTTCGGGTCGATGACGTTGATGACAGAGAGCTTTTGACGGAGCTGTTTGAGGCTATGTATGAGGAGCTGCCGAAACAAAAGGCTAAAAAGAAAAAGGAGTAAGGTTTTTTTGCAAAAAAAACCATCCCCTCTTTTAACGGAGGGGATAATTTTTTATCTGTTGAGCAATATCCAAGTCTTTAAAATAGCCGTCTGCGTTTTTGCGTCGGGAAGCTCGCCGTTCATTGCCATTTCAAAGGCTTTTTCAAACGGCAGCTTTATAACGTCGAGAAATTCGCCGTCGTCGAGCTTCTGGTCTCCGAAGCTCAGTCCGCGCGCAAGGTACATATGGATAATTTCGGTGTCATACGCGACTGTCGGATAAATGCAGCCTAAATATTCAAAGCTTTCGGCAGTTGCTCCTGTCTCCTCTTTAAGCTCTCTAAGACCGCACTGACGGTGATCCTCGCCGTATTCGAGCTTTCCTGCGGGCAGCTCATAGAGCGCTTTCATAAACGGATATCTGAACTGCTTTACCATGTAGATATTGCCGTCATTGTCGAGAGGCACGACGCAAACGCCGCCGGGGTGCTTTATAAGCTCCCGATAAGCCTTTGTGCCGTTGTCAAGCTCCACATCGTCCACAAAAAGCTTTACTACCCTGCCGTCAAATTTCATAACGCTCGAAACGGTTTTTTCTTCGCTGTACATAGAATTATTCCTCCTTGCCGTGAGGCGTTTTCTTTCTGTTTAAAACATAGCCCGCCGCCATATAAAGCAGGAAAACTCCCGCCGCGCCTATAGCTATTATCCTGCCCTCCTTGAGACCCTTTGTTTCATAGCTGAAAACAATATCGTTTTCTCCCGCGGGGCATCTTATCGCCATAAATCCGTAATTTACAAAATCTATCTCGACCGGCTGACCGTTGACGGTCGCAGTCCAGCCCTCCTCATAGGGTACGGAGAAGAACAGCAGCTTGTCGCTTTCAAGGTTTATCTTGGCGTTGAAGCCGTGGGTGTCCTGCTTGAAATAGTAGCAGGAATTTTCGCGCTTGTTCTCGCAGACCTCTTTGAAATGCTCCTCCTGGAAAGCGGTGCTGTCCTTGTCGAAAATTTGAAGTATATCGGAATATTTTGAAACAAGCTTATCGTCGAGCACTACCGCTTCGAGCAGAAGATTGGGTTTTCTTTCCTTTTGGGTATTGTCGACCATAGCGGCGGTGGTATAATAATCATAGGTAAAGCCCATAGGTATCCAGTTTTGATTCTCATAGATGTCAAAATCGTTCTGGGTATCTATATATTCAAATCCGACAAGTCCCGGAACGGTGTTTGACACAGCGGCGTTTTCTTCGTGCGAAGCGCGCTTGAAATAGTATCTTACCGAGAACATACTTCTTAACGCGTAAAGATTAGGCTCCATTCTTGAAGCAACGTCTCTTGTCTGACCTATCGCTTCATAGAAATTGATTATCGAGGTCGGCACAACGCTGTGGAACGTCCTCATAGAGGAAAGATCCCAGAACATACACCAGTTGTCGACATTTTCAGATGTGTCTATACGGAAAAACGTGTTGTCGTCATGCAGGTGATTTATCCCGCTCACGCTGTCGAGTCTTTCCATATCGAGATTCTGCTTGCCGTTTATCGCGTATTTGATGTATTCGTCATGGCCGCCGTCCTGTATCGCTCCGAAATTTACTCCCGCGAACATCGTTATTATACAAGCGCAGGCGGTCACGCCGGAAACTATGCCGTTAAATTTTTTAGTCCTCGGAAGATAGTATATTATGATACCCATAACGGCGGTGAGAATTATCGTAACGGCAGCCTGCATATAATACATTTCCTTATACTGGTAATTCTGACCGTATGTCACCTTGCCGTCTATCATCTTTGGCAGCAGTCCGATAACAAGGAAGAAGGCTATCACTGCGGCGGTCGGCTTGAAGCCTTTTTTGAGGTGCTCGGGATCCTCGGCGAAAATTTTCGCGGTCATCATGCACATAA
The DNA here is from genome assembly GCA_947589205.1 of uncultured Ruminococcus sp. Lineage (GTDB taxonomy): Bacteria > Bacillota > Clostridia > Oscillospirales > Ruminococcaceae > YE71. Next base: position 2,759 of record CANQCJ010000119.1, read on the forward strand.
TAAGGATAGGCATATAATACCATCTTGCGTAATAGCTTCCGTTAAAGAGCACAAACAGCGAATTGAGCCACGGTACGCACATCATAAGCGCGCAGAGCGCGACCATTTTTGTCGCCCAGTCCTTGCTTTTGCTTCTCATATAGGCGATAACTCCGCACATAGAGAACATCGGCAGATAGCCCGCCATAGAAGCCCATCTTGCATTGTCGGACTGGAGGATATTTACTCTTGCCGGCATATCGCTCATCATGAAGAAGCTTTGTATTATCCTCGGTACTCTTACGCTTTCGCCGTAGAAAACCATGTCGTTTCCGTAAAGTCTCGAATCTACGCGCGGATTGTTTATAACGTCAAAGCAAGCCGGCAGCAGTATGAAGCAGGACAGCGCGACGCCGAGCACCGCTTCAAGGCAGAGAGCTCCGAAGATCTTGAAATTCATTCTGAATTCCTTTTCAAGACAGCGGATAAAGAAGTATATTATAACGAACACCACTTCTCCCGCGAAGAAGAAATAGCTTATACAAGCGTTTATCGCTACGGCTATCGCGAAAACACCGCGCTTGTTGTCCTGCGTGAGCATCTCAAAGGTCAGCAGCAGCAGCGGGAAAAACGCTGTAGCGTCATGGAAGTGGTTGAAGAAAACGTTGTAGAGCTGGAATCCCGAAAAGGCGTAAAGTATCGCGCCGATAAAAGCGGCGTCGCGGTTTTCAACGAACCGTCTTACATAGGCGTAGGCGGTTATCGAAGCCACCGACGTTTTAAGCGCGAGAAGCCACGGTATCAGGTATTTTACCGCGCTCATCGGGAAGATAGTCGACAGCCAGAAAAACGGACTGCCGAGAAGATAGAACGAATAAGAGCCGACAAAGTTAGAACCGAGATCCGTTCCCCAGTCCCATGCCGTTTGTCCGCTTCTTACCATTTCGTTTGCATGATGATAAAACATCATCTGCTGAGAATTGAAATCGCCGTAATAGAGGAAAATTCCGCCGTTTTTTGCCATCGTCGGCAAAAACGAAAGCATCATTCCCACAAACGATACCAAAAAAAGCAGAAGATAACGCTCGCGCTGCTTTTTTGGCGCGGCAGAAAGTGTATCCATAGTGTCCGACCCTTCTTTTTATACATATTAAAAAAATTATATCACATTTTCTTGTTTAAATCAAGTGCTTTTGCAAAATTAGCTGATTTTTGGCGATGATTTTTTGTGTTCTTAAAAAAATACAGAAACTTAAAAATTTGTTAATTGACATTTTGTCGAAAAGGGCGTATAATTTTAAGAATATAAATAGTTGGTAGTTAGATCAAAACAATTTGAGAAAGGATGGATCGATAGTATGCTCAACACTAATTTTGATGAAAAGTTTTCAAAACAGGGTCTTACCTTTGACGATGTGCTGCTTATTCCCGCCGAGAGCAGCGTTACGCCGAATATGATCAGCTTAAAGACCAAGCTGACTAAGGGTATCACGCTGAATACTCCGATAATTACATCGGCTATGGATACCGTTACCGAATCGAAAATGGCTATTGCTATTGCAAGAGAAGGCGGAATGGGTATTATCCATAAAAATATGACTATCGAACAGCAGGCGGAAGAGGTAGATAAGGTAAAACGTTCGGAAAACGGCGTTATCGCTAATCCTTTCTCGCTTACGGCGGACAAGACCGTAGAAGAAGCGGATCAGCTTATGGGTAAGTACAGGATATCGGGCGTACCGATAGTTGACGAAAGGGGTAAGCTCATCGGCATACTCACCAACCGCGATCTGCGCTTTATAACCGATTTTTCTACTCCCATAAGCGAAGTAATGACGAGGGAAAATCTTGTTACCGCTCCCGAGGGAACTACTCTTGCGGACGCGCAGAAGATACTTATGAACCACAAAATAGAAAAACTGCCTATCGTCGATTCCAACGGTATGCTCAGAGGTCTTATCACGATCAAGGACATCGAAAAGGCTGTGCAGTATCCTAATTCCGCAAGAGACGCCAAGGGCAGACTGCTCTGCGGCGCGGCTGTGGGCGTTACCGACGATGTGCTCGACAGAGCTAAGGCTCTTATTGACGCGCAGGCGGACGTGCTCGTGCTCGATTCCGCGCACGGTCATTCGCTCAATATATTAAGATGTATAGACAAGCTTAAAAACGCTTTCCCGGAAACTCCGGTCATCGCCGGCAACATCGCTACGGCAGAAGCCGCCGAGGCTCTTATAAAAGCCGGGGCGGACTGCATAAAGGTCGGCATAGGTCCGGGCTCTATCTGCACCACGAGAGTGGTAGCCGGTATCGGCGTGCCGCAGATAACGGCGGTATACGACGCCGCCTGCGCCGCTCAGAGGTACGGTATACCGGTCATAGCGGACGGCGGTATAAAGTATTCCGGAGATATCGTAAAGGCTCTTGCGGCGGGCGCGAACGTTGTAATGTTGGGTTCGCTGCTTGCCGGCTGCGATGAGGCTCCCGGAGAAATGGAGATATATCAGGGAAGATCCTTTAAGGTATACAGAGGCATGGGCTCTATCGCGGCTATGCAAAAGGGCTCTAAGGACAGATATTTCCAGACCGGAAGCAAAAAGCTCGTACCGGAGGGCGTTGAAGGCAGAGTGCCTTACAAGGGAATGGTCTCGGACACTATCTTCCAGCTCTGCGGAGGTATAAGAGCGGGAATGGGCTACTGCGGCGCGCCGGATATCGAGACGCTGCATGAGAAGTCTAAGTTTGTAAGAATAACCGGCGCGGGTCTTAAAGAATCTCACCCGCACGATATTTACATTACAAAGGAAGCTCCGAACTATTCGGCTCAGATCTAAAAAAACAACTGCCGTACTATAAATGGTACGGCAGTATTTTTTTCAGGTGCAGAAGCGGTGATTGCCGATAGTGACGACGACGGGGCGCGAGTGCATGAATGCGTTTGAGGTTTTCGCGGGATTATAATAGTATACGCAGCCGCCTGTCGGATCCCAGCCGTTGAGCGCGTCGCGCGCGGCGTTATAAGCCGAATCGGAAATAGGCTGGTCGAACTGACCGTCTACTATCGCCGTGAACGCGCCGTTCTGGTAGATAACGCCCGATAAGGTGTCCGGAAAAGAGGGGTGCTCTATGCGGTTTAGAATGACCGCGCCGACTGCTACCTGACCGGTGTAGGGTTCGCCGCGGGCTTCGGCGGAAATTATGCGGGCGAGAAGATAGATGTTAGATTCGGTCGCCGCAGGTATCGTACCGATAGAAATGCCGAGGGCTTTAAGGGTAAGCGGTCCTGCCGTGCCGGTCTGGGAAATGCCCTGCTGCTTCTGGAATTTAAGCACCGCTTCACGGGTCTTTTCGCCGTAATAGCCGGTAACGCCGACCGTGAACAATCCGCGTTCCTTGAGCTTTTCCTGTATCGCGCGCACCTCAGCCCCCGAAGAACCGTAGGAGGATATGACCTGCTCGGAAAGCTCGCTGCGCACCGACGGGAAAGCCGCGTAGGAGACCGCCGTCACAAGCACAAGCGCGCTCAGAACGGCGCAGAATGTTCTTAGAAGATGTTTTATTTTATTTATCATATTATCCGCTCCAATCAAAATATTTTGACAATATAGTGCGCTTTTTAGTCTGAAAATATGTATTGAAAAGGGTAAAATTACTGTAAAATTGTCGAAAAAGTCTATATAGCGATGAAATTAAGTGATGAAATTTGTGCAAGCATACAAAGTTGATTTTTAGGTGTTGACAAGCTTAATTTATTGTGCTATAATATATAAGCTGTCTCACACAAGACATCACGAAGAAAAGCGATGAGCTTGGAAGGATAAGCAAAAATCACTTCACAAAACGTTCAAAAACAATTTACAAAAAGTACATTGACAAAAAGAAAAAGAAGTGATATAATAAAATAGTTGACCCGCTCAAAACGGAAGTTAAAGAAAAGGTCAGCGAACGGTATCTTGAAAATTGAACGATCGAACTAAAAACCCTTGAAAATTACTTTGAGTAATAAGGTC
>CANQCJ010000120.1 GCA_947589205.1 uncultured Ruminococcus sp.
CTCGGCATAAAATGCAAGATGTTTTCTCCGATAATACCCTTTATGTCTACCCACTACAACAACCGCGATCACAGAAAAATACTTGTTATAGACGGCAAGATCGGCTTTAACGGCGGCGTAAATCTTGCGGACGAATATATCAATCATATCGAACGCTTCGGTCACTGGAAGGACAACGCCGTGAAGATCGAAGGAAAAGCGGTCGATAATCTTACGCTTATGTTTTTGAATATGTGGTCGCTTGACGAAAAAAGCGCGGACTATACTCCGTTTTTAGGTCACGCGGAAGGCTTTTCAGAGCAGCGCGGTTACGTCGTACCATACGGCGACGATCCGCTCGATAAGGACAAGGTCGGAGAAAAGGTTTATATGGATATACTGAACCGCGCAAATAGTTACGTGCATATTATGACGCCGTATCTTATTCTTGACGATTCGCTTCTTAATTCATTGAAATATGCGGCTGAGCGCGGTACAGAGGTAAGAATGATACTTCCCGGTATACCGGATAAAAAAGCCGTCTACTCGCTTGCAAAGACCTATTTCAAAACGCTGCTCGATTCCGGCGTGGAGATATATTTGTATACTCCGGGTTTTGTTCATGCAAAAATGTTCATTTCCGATAATGTAAAAGCTGTTGTCGGCACGATAAATCTCGATTACAGAAGTCTTTATCATCACTTTGAATGCGGTACGTTTTTTTATAATACCGATTGTATCGCCGATATGGAACGCGATTTTGAACAAACGCTGCAAAAGTGTCAAAAGGTAAGCTATGAGAGCATAAAGAATGAAAAGCTTTTTACAAAATTCACCGGGCAGCTTATGAGGCTTGCAGCTCCGCTGCTTTAATAAACGGGAGAGAAAAAATGGTTAAAGAGCTGAGAAGGGGAATGGTACACGGCATACCAATAGCGTTGGGATATTTGTCGGTATCGTTCGGATTCGGTATAAAGGCTGTAAGATCGGGACTGTCGGTCTTGACCGCCGCTATAATTTCCGCCTTAAATCTTACGTCAGCCGGACAAGCGGCGGGCGTTGAGATAATAGCGGCAGGCGGACCGCTGTTAGAAATGATACTCGTTCAGCTGACCATAAACATCAGGTATTCGCTTATGGCGATATCATTATCGCAAAAGCTCGATGAAAAATTTACTTTTCCTCACCGGCTCGCCGCGTCATACGGCATAACCGATGAGATCTTCGCGGTATGCTCGGCGCAGGAACGCAAGATCACGCCCGCATATATGTACGGAATGATATTTGTCGCTTTTTTGGGCTGGGTAAGCGGTACTGCGCTCGGCGCGGCAGCCGGTCAGCTTCTTCCCGAACCGATAAATAATGCAATGGGAATAGTGCTGTACGGAATGTTTTTAGCTATAATCGTTCCTCCGGCAAGAAAAAAGCTAAGCGTATTTATCGTTGTTGCGATAGCTGCGGCAATAAGCGTTTTGATAAAATATTGTCTTGAATTTATAACATCGGGATTTGCGGTAATAATTTCGGCAGTCATCGCTTCCGCTGTCGGCGCGCTGTTTTTCCCGGTAAAAGAGGATAGCGTATGAGTTTAGTTTTGTATATAACGGTAATGGCGGGGATCACATATCTTATAAGAGCGATACCGTTTACTTTTTTCACCAAGAAGATAAGATCGCGTTATTTACGCAGTTTTTTATATTATATCCCATATGCCGTATTAAGCGCAATGACGATCCCCGCAATTTTTTACAGCACCGGAAGCGTTATAACAGCCGCCGCGGGAACAGCCGCCGCGCTGATACTTTCGTATTTTGGTATGCCGCTGATAGTCGTCGCACTTTCGGCGTCTGCGGCGGCGTTTATTGCCGGGTTGTTTTTGTAGTAGAGATTTTTTAGATAAAAAACTTTTTCTCGGTGCAATTTATCTATCGGTCAACATCGTTTGTTTTGCAGCAGACGGTGTTGTTTTTTTGTCTGCGCGGCGGTTCCAGACACCGTTTTTTCAGTGTTCAAATCCATGACCCTGGCAATTTAAGGCTGCAAATGTCTTAACCTTCCCGCAGTCCGACAAAGGCAGAGACAGCGGGGTTAAGCCTCGCAGGGATCATATTTTGAAACTCGATATGTTATTTTACTCTCGATGTTTTCTTATCCTCGATCTGTTCAAGATGTAATTTTCTGTTTTCCTTGCTGTCAACATTGCTGCTTTTTATCAGCTCCGATATATTTTTTATTTCCTCAAAGCTGTATTTTTGTTCATTATATTTTTTTATCGTCTTTAAAAGATCTTTGAAATTAATTACTTCACTTTTTGATCTTACTTTTATTTCTGCGTTGTCGGATATTGCGATTATTGAGATAACTTTTTCATCTGTCAATTCTTCGATCGCCTTAATATGTCCGTAATTTTGTTTTATCGGATTTAGGAATTTAAATTCCTTTTTGTTTATATATTGTTTCCACTCTTGCGAATATTCATTGCCGTATATTTTTCCCTTATAATTTTTAATTTCTATAGAAAAAATACCGTATATTGATAATACTATATGATCTATTTGTGTTAAGCCTTTATCGGTATTTAACATTATATTGTTTAATATTATATATTTGTTTTTATCAAGCTTATTTAGTATATCCCTGACTTTGTTTTCTCCTGTTACACCTTTTAATTTTACAGATATTTTTCTAAACAAAATATTAAGTATCAAATATATAACCAATAATATTCCAAAATAAAACCCTAATTTTTTATACATCTCTTCCATTTTTTCACCTTTAAAATTAATTATTTTTTACTTCTATCCCAATAATGTGATCTGCGCTTACTTCGTATATTTCACATAGTTTTTTTAATGTTTCTATATTTGGTTCTAATGTTTCATTTTCATATTTTGATATATTGCTTCTTGATGTATTTATCATTTCAGCAACTTCTTCTTGTGATAAATTTTTTTCTTTTCTGGCTTCTTTTAATCTTCTGCCAAACATATTTTCATCTCCTTTGTTCTATTTTAGCACTTTTTGATATATTTGTCTGTTCTTTTTTAGAACAATTTAAATGGGAGGTTTACCTATGGCTGCCGATAATTTTTCTAAAACGGTGGTTAATATGCCTTATTTTGATTTTAATACGTTTGAAATAGTCGAGGGTGATGATCCGAATAATATAGTGGTGAAAATGTGTTTATCAAATATTTTACCTTATTTTTACTATGCTTCTTTATTTTCATTAAGCTTAAAATTGATATTTCTTTTATTATTCTTCCCGCTTGCATACTGGGACTTGTATTTGTTCTTCTTAAGTTCGGCACAGCTTTTTTCGCGTGTCTCCCGCTTTATATCAAAGATATTTACAAAAGCCTTAGAAGTCGTAAGTCCGGCGCTAGTCCTGTTTTTGATATTTACGGCGTTCATATCTTTTGCGGGCGTGTCGGCTGCGGGAAAACAATATCAATGGTTCGGCGAGCTCAACAGCTTAAACGACAGTACCCAAACGTTAAGATCTATGCCAACTTCAATACCGATGTAGCCGATGGCTTCATTACCTGTTGGCAGGATATTGTAAACCTTGAAAATATAGACGATAACGGAGTAAATCAAGGCATTCTGTTTCTTTTTGATGAAATTCATTTGACCTTTAGCTCTCAGTCTTGGAAAACTGCGCCTGATAATCTTCTTGAATACATTTCGCTTCAAAGGCATATGCACAAATGTATTTTTGGTGCTTCTCAGGTCTGGAGCAGAGTAAACAAGGTCATAAAAGAACAAACAGATTATGTTATTGAATGCTCCTCATATTTTAAACATCGTTTGATACTTAACAAGACCTATTCCAACGAGGATTACCAGATCAATGGCGCACAGAAAGACGCCGGGGTCAGAAAACGTCCCACTCTTAGTAAAGAATCATTTGTCGCAACGGATAAACTCAGGGGTCTGTATAATACTGATGAGATCGTAAAAGGCTTGTTGTTATCGCAGAAAACAAAACAGGATGATTTGATAGATAAAATTTCAGACGCATTGCGGAGCAGCGAAAGCGCGTGAGCGCTTCGCGCTCTGCGCGTCTGAAATTAAAAAAAAGAGGGGTAAGATCCCAAAGACCCCCCGACACTAACAGGGGGTCTACATATACATAAAGCAGGTGTTAAAAATGGCAGAAAAGCTTGAAAATGCAATACTTTTTGACTGGTTGACTATTTCGGGAAAAAATCAATTTGGTCATCGGTGGATAGATAAGTTGTTAAATCTAAAGCCGGAATGTACTTTTACAGCTTGCGGTGGTCGATTTTTCTTTACCTCCGGACTTAGATTTGAAAACATAACGAAGTATTTTAACAATTCACAAGATGAAACGTTAGCAATGCTCAATATGAGCGGTCAAGGCTGTCGAGCCTTTGAAACGTTCTCACTTGACCCTAGCTTTGACAGGCTTTTTGATTTTGTTATGAATTCTGAAAATAATTGCAATATAACTCGTCTCGATGTAGCTTTTGATGATTTTACCGGGCTTCTTGATTTATCAAAAATGTATGATCAAATTTTAAAAGGTCATTATGTTTCACCTTTTGGAAAATTTCAATATATTCATGATTTATCAAATTCTCGTCCTATTCCTTTTACTTCCGGTGAATCTTTGTGTTTAGGTTCGATGTCCTCTAAAGTCTTTTTCCGAGTTTACGATAAAAAGCTTGAAAGAAACAGAGACGATATAGAACATTGGGTAAGATTTGAAATGCAGCTAAGAGACGAAGCCGCTTATGGATTTCTTGTTAATTATTATGATTTCAACAAGGATATAGGTAAAACGTTTCTTTCAATAGTCAATAAATATATCCGCTTTGTTACTCCTTCCGGTGATAGTAATATTTCTCGTTGGAATGTCGCGCCTTGGTGGAGACGGTTTGTTAATACCTGTGGCGATATATCTTTGTACAGTCCTAAGGATATTGACTATAATATATACCGTGTAAATGATTATGTATTAAATCAAGCAGGTAACAGCATTGATGTATTAATACAAGTCCTCGGAGAAGAACAGTTTATGAAGCTTCTTAGAGAACGTAAGACTAAATTGAAGCCTCGACAAATTAATTTAATTGAAGCTGAAAGGTTAAAACGTCAGCTTTTATTTGTAGGTGATAACGATGAAACGGATCAATAGGTCTCCTAAATGCTATTACTGTATATGTACCGCCTGCACTGCTTTTAATTGTCCCTGGCGGCACAAGCTGTTAAAGCATTGTCAGCTTTGTATTGACAGAGGGAAGTACATACCGCTTCTTGACTGTGATTATTTTTGTCATTATCTTAAGAATCGGCATTTTACCTTTAAACGCTCGCGATCGGCGGCTAAATTAGACGAAGCATATATATTGACGTTCCGGGAACATACCTTTATAGGGAAGTATGACGAGCTCGAACCGCTTCATAAACGCTTGGGCGGTAAGCTTGTTAAGCTTAGCTATATTAAATTTTTATTGGGGGTTTATGATGATGGATAATGAATTGTATAATTATATCTCTTATTTAAATAACGGTTCTATCTTCGACAGTTACGCCAAAGCGCAGGCGGTCATTTCGCGGCATACAACGCCTATATGCAGTGTCAGCGGAGGAGCGGACAGCGATATCATGTTAGATATTGTTCACAGTGTTGACGAAGCGGGCAATGTTAAATATTACTGGCTCGATACGGGGTTTGAATACGCGGCGACCAAAGAGCATTTGACGGAGCTTGAACAGAAATACGGTATTGAGATCTTGCGTGTTAAAGCCGAAAAGTCTATTCCTGCTTGTGTCAAAGAATACGGCGTGCCGTTTCTTTCTAAATATGTTTCTGAACAGATGATGCGGCTTCAAAAGCATAATTTTCAGTGGGAGGACGAGCCTTTAGAGGTGCTTTTGCAGAAATACCCTAATTGTAAAATAGCTCTTCAATGGTGGTGTGTTGAACGTTATTCCGACAAAGACGGTGTTCAGAAAATAAGCCGTTTTTCGATTTACCGTAACAAATGGCTGAAAGAATTTATTATTTCTAACCCGCCCGATTTTCCCATATCAAATGAGTGCTGCGAATACGCGAAGAAACGCCCTGCGAAGCGCGTTATCAAGGACTTCGGCGCAGATCTGAACATTACCGGCATTCGCAAAGCCGAGGGCGGTATCCGTTCGGCAAGTTTTACAAGCTGCTTTTCCGAAAGCCCGACAGGCTGTGATACTTTCCGTCCGATATTCTTTTACACCGATTATGACAAGCAGGTCTATAATGAATTTTTGGGCGTTAAAAATTCGCGGTGTTATACCGAATACGGCATGAAGCGGACAAGCTGTGTCGGCTGTCCGTTCAATCGTAAGGTACTTGATGAGCTTGAAATTATCAAGGCGTTTGAGCCGAAATTGTATAAAGCGGCGGTCGGGATCTTCGGAAAGTCGTACGAGTATACCGCGAAATATCGGGCGTTTGTGAAAGAAATGAAATTTGAACGTTACGGAATCGAATATAACGAAGCTTTAAAATTTACAAGACGTTTATCTTGTGCGGACTACATAAAAAATGGCTTTTAAGTGAAGTAAAATAAAAGGAGACCGGCTATGAAAAGTCAATAGAAAAACATCAGAATTAACAGAAAGTTAACAAGAGACAAAAAGAGATA
>CANQCJ010000121.1 GCA_947589205.1 uncultured Ruminococcus sp.
GCTGAAGATCGCGATCTTTGTCGGCTATACGGCGTTGACCGCAAAAATGCCCGACATCGCAAGGACATACGAATATCACGGCGCGGAGCACAAGACCATCGCCTGCTACGAGCACGGCGAAGAGCTTATCCCCGAAAACGTCAAAAAGCACTGCCGCTTTCACCCGCGCTGCGGAACGAGCTTTATTTTTCTCGTGCTGTTTATAAGCATTTTTGTAAACACGGTCTTTCATGTTACCTGGAAAAGCCGCGCGCTGAGAGTGCTGATAAAGCTCGCGCTGCTGCCCGTTGTAACGGGGATAGCCTATGAAGCGATAATGTTCGCGGGAAGGCATGATAATATCGTAACGAAAATAATTTCCGCGCCCGGCTTGTGGATACAGCGGATAACCACAAGCGAGCCGGACGAAAAGGAGATAGAATGCGCTATCGCCGCTATGAAAACAGTCATAGAACGAGACGGGGGAGATACGAATTGGTAAACTATACTTATAAGGATATAATAAACAGTCTCGCGCAAAAGCTTGCCGAGGCGGGCTTTGAAAACAGCTATTGGGAAGCAGGAGAGCTTGCAGGCTGCGCACTCGGCTTCAACTGCCGCGGAAAATTCGACCCGCTTACGCCCGCCGACGCAAACGGCGTAAAAATGTGCGCCATGCTGCTTGCAAGACGCCTGACCCACGAACCGCTGCAATATATCATAGGAGAATGGGATTTTTATTCGAGGACGTTTGAGGTAGGTCCGGGCGTGCTTATCCCCCGCGCGGACACCGAGACGCTTATAGAGCAGGCGGTGAAAAAAGCAGAGGGCAGAAAGGATCTTACCGTTTTAGACCTCTGCGCCGGCAGCGGCTGTATCGGCATAACCTTAGGAAATCTGCTCGACTGCGAAAAAGTTATCTGCGTTGAAAAATACGAGACGGCGTTCGACTATCTAAAGCGAAACATAGACCGATATGGCGGCGCGGAAGCCTTTCTCGGCGATGTGCTCGATAAGAAAACGATCGAGACATTGCCGCAGGCGGATATGATAGTCTGCAACCCGCCTTATATCACGAACGCGGATATGCAAAAGCTCCAAAAGGAAGTCACCTTCGAGCCGAAGGAGGCGCTCTGCGGCGGCGAGGACGGACTGGACTTCTATCGGGATATCGTGCGGCTTTGGAAAAACAAGCTCAAACGGGACGGCGTAATGATCTTCGAGACCGGTGCGGGACAGGACGACGAGGTCATGCAGATAATGATACAAGCCGGACTTTCGGACGTGCGCGCGCGCAGAGATATGGCGGGAATAAACCGATGCGTGTCGGGAAAGCGCGAGGAACGCGGCATGGTTAATCTTTATGTTCAACTGGACGGTAAATAATTTGTTAAATATGCTGAAAATAGCTTATCGCTATTGAAATTATTTGTAAAGTATGGTATAATATAATTTAAAGCATTGGTTCAACTAAATTTGCAGTATCGAGAGGGGGCGAACAAGGTTGAGCAGGATACAAAGCGGAAAATGCAAGGCGGATATCGACCGCGGCGGCATTATTATCGACGCTAACAAGAGCTTCTGTCAGCTTACCGGATATACCAAGGAGCGGCTGATCTCGGACAATATTTCGTTCTTTTCGCTCGTTCCCGAGGATGAGCTTAACGCCTATATGGAGGATTTCGAGCTTTATAAAAAAGAGGGCGGCGGAACGTTCCAGCACCGCTTGAAGAAAGCCGACGGTTCGCTCATAGACGTAATGTGCACCTCCGATGATTTTATCGGCGAGGACGGTCATATCTGTTCGGAGTTTACGATAATAGACGTGAGCGAAACAAAGCAAAAGGAACGCACGCTTCAGAAGCAGAAGCTTTGTCTTGAAATGATGACGGAAAATTCCGACGAGATCTTTTTCGACTATGACGCGGACAGCGATGTGTTTACTATAGATTCCTGTGATAACGGCGTTGAAAGCACGAGAAATTATCAGCGGTATTTGCAGGATCATATCTATGAAAAATTCGTCCTGCCGTCGGACTTAGCGGAATTTATCATGAACGTCAACAAGGCTCTGAGCGCGCCGACCAAGGGCGAATTTGCCGCGAGGATAGATATAATCGGCAGCGGACTGAGAAGCTACAAGATCGCCTATGAAAGCGTTGCGGACAGCAGCGGCAGGGTAAGAAGCATTTACGGAATACTCTATACCGACAGCATAAAGGTCGAAAAAGCCGACTATTACCACGCCAAAAGCGAGATACAGCGTCTTTCAAGGACTGACCCGGTGACAGGCTTGCTCAACAAAAACTGCTTTGTCGAGGACTGCGCCAAGGTTCTTAAGGAGATCTTCAACACCAATGAAAGCTTCGCTATCGGCTATTCGGATATAAACGATTTTTCCTATATAAACGAAAACTTCGGCTATGAAGCAGGAGACAGAATGCTCAAGGATTTCGGCAACGTGATAAAGACCTACTGCGTTGTCGGCTGCAGGATATATTCCGATTTCTTCGTGTCGCTTTATAAGGCGAGCGACCGCGAAACGCTTATCGAGGAGATAGGCAGGCGCAACAGCGATTTTACCGCTATGCAGAAGAACAAATATCCGATGAGCGATATACAGATAACCTGCGGACTTTATTTTATCCGCTCCGCGGACGAGGATATAAATACGGCGATAGACAATGCGAACCTTGCGCACAGAAACATAAAGGGCAGCAGCGACGTTCCGAGCGGCGTTTACACCGAACGCATGAGAACAAAGCGCAGCCACGACCAGACGATAGCCAGCGAGATCTGGAACGCGATAAAGAGCGGCAATATCGAGCTGTTTTTGCAGCCTAAGTTCGATCTTCAGACACGCGAGATAATCGGCGCGGAAGCGCTGACGCGCTGGAGAAATCCCGACGGAAGCTACAAGCTGCCGTATGAATTTATAAACGTTCTGGAAAATGTAGGATACATCACGCAGGTGGATTTCTACATATATGAGCAGGTGCTGAAAAATCTGGCGAAATGGAAGAGCGAGGGCAAGAAGCTTGTTCCGGTATCGGTGAATTTTTCGCGAAAGCACAACAACTATCCGGACTTTGTGGACAGGGTGATAGGTCTTGCCGATTTTTACCGCGTTGACAAGGGTCTTATCGAGATAGAGGTCACCGAAAGCTGCTTTACGCAGGACGTGAAAAATCTTTTCCACAACATGAGAAAGCTCCGCGAAAACGGCTTCAAGATCGACATCGACGATTTTGGCACGGGCTATTCCTCGCTGAGCGTTCTGATAGACGCGCCGGTCGATATCGTCAAGGTCGATAAGGTATTTCTCGACAACATAGATTCCGACGCGCGTTCGAGAGAGTACATCAATCAGATCTGCAACCTGATACGCTCCACCCGCAAGGAGATAATCTTCGAGGGCGTTGAGACCGAACAGCAGGCGAAGATTCTCGCCGACAGCGGTCATAAAATGGCGCAGGGCTGGCTTTTCGACAAAGCCATACCGGTCGCGGATTTTGAGGAAAAATATTTGTAAAAGGTCGACCGTCCCCCGTGTTCTGCGGAGGACGGTTTTTAGTTTTAAAAAACATACCCTGCCGGGAGTACCGACAGGGCAAAAATTATTTATACCGATGATATTCCGTTTCGGACTCGCCGTTTCTTATCTCACTGCTCGGATAGCCGCCGCAGTTGTAGAACAGCTCTCTTATCGCCAGCGCGCAGCCGGAGAGGAAATGATGCTTGTCCTCAATGAACGAAAGCGTGATGCTGTCGGCAACGTGCTCGCCGCCCACTCTTACGACCGTTTCCTTGAATTTTTCAAAGGATATCTCGTTGGTAAAACCGAATTTGTGAAGCACAAGCTTCTGCGGATTTGTCGAAAAATACAGATTGTTTACAAGCACCGCCGTCATCGTCATGGCGTTGTCGATTATCTTGACGACCGCTTCATCGCCCTTGCCGTAAGCCGCGCTTATGATCTCGCGGTTTATAAGCGTAGGATCGCCCTTTGCCGCCTGCCAGAGAAACGGCGTCTTATCCGCCGAAAAAGCCCGCAGCAGTCTGCGCCTTATCGCGTCCGGAGCGATCTCGTTTTCGGTACAGCCGCGCCTGCCGCATTCGCAGACCCTCTCGGAGGTCGGGTCGATTATCATTTTGTTTACAAAATCCGTTCGGTTGTCATACGCGACTATCGGTTCGTTAAGGTTCGTGAACACAAAGTTGAGCCGCCTGCCGTACTGCAAAAACGCTATGTTCCTGCTTGAAGCCGGACGGTTTTTCTTGAAATCTATATTCGCCATAGCCGTACCCTTTACGGAGTTGTCGAACACCATTGGCAGGTCGGTATAGCTTCTCATAAACCGCTCGAGGCGCGAAAAATCCGGCGCGCCGTTTACGATGGGTATGTCCATTTTTGAAAACATCGAGGGGAATATCGCAAACCCTATGCCGAGCAGCGACGACTGGTTAAGACAGTTGTCGCTCAGTATATCGTTCATGGATCTTGTGAAAAAGCCGTAAAGAGCTTTCTTTTCAACAGACGGATTTATCCTTATCCCGCGCTTGTCGAGGACCTCTCCGGCAAGGGTGGAAAGACCAACGCTTACAAGATCCTCCTCAACGGTTATGCCGAGTGCGAATTTGTAATGGTGGTTTATATCAATAAGAATTTTCTTTCTTCCGCGCGGAGCTTTTTCGCTCATATGCTTATATTCGCCTATCTCGGAAATAATGCCCTGATCTATCATCTCGTTAGTTATGATAGTAACGGCTGCCCGAGTAAGCTCAAGCGCGGCGGCGATGTCTATCCTCGAGGTAGGCCCGTTCTGCTTCAATATTTTCAGCACCTGCATTCTGTTCCTGCGCTTTAGATCCAGTTTGCTTATACCCTGCTGTTCCACTTTTTACGCTCTCCTTAGAAACTAACATAATTTTACACTATAGATTATACCATATGAATATATATTTTGTGTGAATATTTAAAAAATTTTGTTTTTTTCATCTGCTCCTATTGAAATTTGCAATGCTTTATGATATAATTTAATTGCATGGTAATTTTTGAAAAGAGGGTATTGCTTTATGGGATTTGTCGGCGGACTTATAGCTGCGTTCTTCTTTATTATCGGCTTATTAATTTTCCTTTTTATAGCAGGACTGCTGCTGCTTATAAACGGACTCAAAAAAAAAGCTTATCCGGAGGGACCGGCAAGGACTAATTACAAAGCTTTCATGATAACCGGCATCATTATGCTTGCCCTGCCGGTAGGCATTACATGGTATATTTGCCTCTACGTTATCTCCCGAAGATTCCTGCTCATAAGAGAGCGGCAGAATTATAACACCCCTATTGACAAATGGCGCAACGAAAGAGAATATGTCGATTCGACCAACGCCGATGACGACGCTATATCCGCCCTTACCGAAGCCGCCGATTCCGATAACAAGGAGGAGCTGTCTAAGCTTTTTACCGAGGAATTGCAGTCTAAGTCTAACTTTCAAGAAGAGATAGACAGCTTTTTTGAAAGCTGCCCGGAGGGGCTTTCGACCGGCAAGCTCGACCAGCTCTATCAGCATTCCGACGACGGCGAGCATAACGGCAATGCGTCTTACATCTGCACGATAGGTGACGATTGGTATACCATTTATATCGAGTATCACTTTAACGACGACGACCATATGGAAAAGGTCGGCATAACAAAATTTCACATACAGAATTTACAGGCGGACGCTTACAACGATGAAGAAGCCGAAAAAAAGACCGTCTGCTGCGAGGTTTTGAACGATGAGGAGCTTAGCGAGCTGCTCGGCAAGCCGGTAAAGGCGAAGCTTGTCGGCGGAGAATACGGCGCGGCTTTTTCGGACACCGACTATCAGCCGCTTGGACCTCGGGAATTTGACGAACGATTCGACCCGCTGTTCGGTGCGCCTGCCGACACATTTTACGAAACCATGGGCAAGCCCAACGGCGAAAGGATATCAGAGGACAAAAACGAGACCACCGTTTACTACGAGCTGAGCGATACCGGATACGATACATTATATGCCGCTGTAACGGTAAGATCCGGTTATGTAAAAGGGTGCACATTCTACACCGATAAGGAAGAAATACCGTATAAAGATATAATAAAAAAGTAAGCTCGATCTTAAATTCGGTGCGAAAGCAGTGGTTCTCGCCATTGCGGGCGAACTAAAAGGTTTCTGGAAACGTCAAGAGAAACCTCTTCTCTAAAAGAGGTTTCTTTTGTAGGGGCTTGGGGGCAAAGCCCCCAATTCAAGGCACAAACGCATAACACAAAACAGTATAATAGAAGAATAAAAATGTAGTTTTTTAAATCGGCTTATCAAAAACAACGTCAGCGTAAGAGAATAACCAAAAAATTTCAAACAAACACCAGTGAACCCAAAATCAAAGCCGATTTAAATTGTGCGAGAGAGCGACAGCGATTCGAGTACAAGAAGCAGCCCCCGAACGCACCCCCCAACTGTGATTCTTGCGCAAGAACCCCGCCAAGGATAAAAAAACGCGAACTAAAAAAAGAGGTGAAGATATATGGGATTTATGGGTATGTTTATTATATTCGTGATATTTGTACTCATAGTTTTCGCCATTA
>CANQCJ010000122.1 GCA_947589205.1 uncultured Ruminococcus sp.
AGTGCATAAGGACGACATAAGGATCCCGGGAATGCACAACGTCGACAACTATCTTGCGGCGATCTCGGCGGTATGGGGAGAGGTCTCTATCGAGAGCATCGTCAACACGGCGATAAGCTTCGGCGGAGTCGAGCACAGGATAGAATTCGTCCGCGAGATCGACGGAGTAAAGTGGTATAACGATTCTATCGCGACAAGCCCGACGAGAGTAATGGCGGGACTAAAGTCTTTTTCGCAGAAGATAATCATAATAGCCGGCGGATATGATAAAAAGATACCGTATGAGCCTATGGCGGATATAGTCAACGAAAAGGTAAAGCTGCTGATACTTTTAGGCGCGACAGGTCCTAAAATAGAGGAGGCGGTAAAAAGCTCGCCGCTTTATCCGGAAAGCGGACTAAGGATAATAAAGGTAAAAACGCTCGAGGAAGCGGTAGCCCAGGCGGCTGCTCTTGCAAAAGCGGGAGATATAGTTTCCCTTTCGCCCGCAAGCGCGAGCTTCGATCTTTACGTTAATTTTGAGGAAAGGGGAAAGCATTTCAAGCGGCTCGTAAACGAGCTGTAAAATGCGTTTAAGATGAAAGATACCCGGATCAAGGAGCTGTTAAAGGAGCTGTGCGCGGCTGACGGCGTAAGCGGAGCGGAGGAAAGCATCTGTGAGCTTATAAAGGAAAAGGCGAGCCGATACGGCAAGACCGAGATCGACGACTTCGGAAACGTCGTCTGCACAGTTGACGGCTTTGACGAGCGCAAAAAAACGCTAATGCTCTGCGCGCATATCGACGAAATAGGTCTTATAATAAATTACATAACCGACGACGGATTTTTAAAGGCCTCCGCCTGCGGAGGCATAGATTTGCGCGTCCTGCCGGCTTCGCGCGTAACGGTGCTTGCGGGAGATAAGCGCATAAAGGGCGTAATAACGAGCGTTCCCCCGCATCTTCAAGCTGCGCCGGAAAAATGCGCGCCGCTCGATGAGCTTTATATAGACATAGGCTTTGACGGACAAAAAGCAAAGCAGCTTGTAAGCTTAGGCGACAGAGCGTTGATCGAAAACGAGCTTATCGGCATAGGAAGGCTCGTAAGCTCAAAGGCTCTCGACGACCGCTTCGGAGCGGCTGCGGTGCTGACCTGCCTTGAAACGCTGAAAGGCAAGGAAACGGCGTATAATGTAAAAGCTGTTTTTTCTTCAAAGGAGGAAACAGGCTCGGCGGGCGCAAAAACAGCGGCTTTTAGGGAAAAAGCCGACATAGCGATAGCCGTTGACGTGACCTTCGGCAGGTCTCACGGAGAAAGCGAACGCGAGACGGGAGCTGTCGGCGGCGGACCGATGATAGGCGTTTCCCCGATACTGAGCAGACCGCTGTCAAATGCTCTTATCAATATCGCCGAGGAGGAAAATATCCCGTATGGGATAGAAGTAATGGGATCTCGAACGGGAACGGACGCCGACCATATAAGCGTTGCACGCGGCGGCTGCATTACGGCAGCGGTGTCGCTTCCGATAAGATATATGCACACGCCGGCGGAGACTGCGGATATAGAGGATCTGAAAAATACTGCGGCTCTGACAGCGCGTTTTGCCGAAAGGGGTGAGCTGTAAAAAATGGCTGTTGCAGAAACGCTTGAAACGCTATGCAGGCTCGACGGCATATCCGGAGACGAGGTAAGGGTCGCCGAATATATAATAGAGCGGATAAAGGACAAATGCGAATACACCATAGACCCTCTCGGTAATATCATCGCCTTTAAAAAAGGCAAAAACCGCGCACCGTTAAAGCTTGCGATGTCGGCGCATATGGACGAGGTGGGCTTGATAGTGACCTACATAAACCCTGACGGTTCGCTTTGCTTTGATACGGCAGGCGGGATAGACGTAAGGATCTTATGCGGCAAGCGCGTTTTTGTCGGAGACGGCAGGATCCCGGGAGTAATAGGCGCAAAGGCTCTGCATTTATTGAGCGAGAGCGAAAGAAACACCTGCAGGCTTACAGATCTTACAATAGATATAGGCTGTAATGACAGGGAGAGCGCGAGGGCTCTTGTGAGCTTGGGCGACAGTGTTGTTTTTGATTCGCAGTTTTTATATTTCGGAGACGATATGCTTTGTTCAAAAGCAATAGACGACCGCGCGGGCTGTGCGATAGAATTAGAGCTTATAGATATGCCGCTTGAATATGATATGCAGTTTATCTTCACGGTTCAGGAGGAGGTCGGACTAAGAGGCTCGGGAGCGGCGGCTTTTACGGCAGCCCCGGATACAGCGATAGTGCTTGAAGCCACGACAGCAAGCGATATACCCTCCTCAAGCGAAGAAAAGCGCGTCTGCGAGGTAGGCTTCGGACCGGTAATATCCTATATGGACAGACGGACTATCTATGATAAGCAGCTCTATTCGCTTGCCCTTGAAACGGCAAAGGAAAACGGAATACCCGCGCAGACCAAAACGCTTATAGCGGGCGGCAACGATGCGGGAGCTATAAGCGTTTCCGGAAAAGGAGTAAGAACGGCGGCAATATCATTGCCGTGCAGATATCTGCACACGCCGTCATGTGTGATAAGCAGGAAGGATCTTGAGAACACACTCAAGCTGACAAAAAAATTTGCTGATAGGATAATGAAAATATGATCATGCGGATCGCTCGGGAGAATGACGAGCTTTTTTCGCGGTTAAAGCCCTGCCATTACGGCAGGAGGATAAGATCGCATTATATGGCATATTCTATAAAATATGATTTTTCAAAAATGTATCTGCTTGAAAGCGGCGGCGAACAAAAAGCCGTAATATCGCTGTTCAACCGCTCGATGGTGATAGGGGAATTAATAGATAAACGTCTGAGCGGCGACGATATAGAGGAGCTTGCGCTGTTTATCCAAATAAATCTGCCGGCGTCGGTCGAGCTCGACCCGGTGTATGCGTCCGTGCTCTCGCCGCTTATCTCGGAGCTTTATTCGGGAGAATTAAGGACGGAATTTGCCTACAATTCAAGCGGAGACAGCAGGGGAGCGCAGATAGACGAATTTCCCTCGCTCGACAGCGTTTTTGATATTTTAAGAGGATGCTTCCCCGCGCTGAATGATTCCGGGGGGCTTTGGATAGCCGACACCTCGCACAGGATACGGCGGGGAATGTCGCAGTCGTTTCTGATGAACGGCTGCACCACCGCAACGCTGCAATACGCGCTCGACGGAGTCGCGCTTATCGGGAACGTAGCGACAAAAAAGGAGTACAGAGGGCAGTTTTATGCCCGCAGACTGCTTTACAGATTAGGCGAACGCCTGACCGAGGAGGGCTGGAGCGTAAGGCTTTTTGCCCGTCCCCACAGGGTAAGCTATTATGAGGAGATAGGATTTGCGGCGATCTCTCATGATATAGTGTTCGAGCTGCAGGACGAAAAAATTTCTGAAAAAGAGGAAAAAGATGTTTTTTGATATAGATAAAGACCTTGCCGAAATAGCGGAGGCGGCGCAGAAAAAAGCCGCCGAGAGCTTTGAGCGGATAGAAAAGACTGCGGAATTTAACGGCATGAAGGTGTTAAAAGCGTTTATTGACAACAAGGTCAGCGAGAGCTGCCTTAAAGGCACGAACGGCTACGGCTACGGCGATATCGGCAGGGAAACGCTCGATAAGGTATACGCCCAAGCGTTCGGCGCAGAGGACGCGCTTGTGCGGCATAATTTCATAAACGGCACACATACGCTGTCCACCGCGCTTTTCGGCGTGCTTCGTCCGGGCGACAGAATGCTGTCGCTTACCGGAAAGCCGTATGACACGCTTGAAGAGGTAATAGGCATACGCGGTGAGGGGCATGGTTCTTTAAAGGATTTCGGCGTGATTTATGACGAATGCCCGCTGCTTGAAAGCGGTATGCCGGATCTTGAAGAGATCTCAAAGCGTGCGGCGGGAGCTAAGGTCGGATATATCCAGCGTTCGAGAGGATATTCGCTCAGACCGTCATTCAATATCGAGACGATCGAAAAAATGATAAACGCCGCGCGTAAGAGCAGCCCCGATATAATAATAATGGTCGACAACTGCTACGGCGAATTTTGCGAGGAACGCGAACCGACGCAGGTCGGAGCGGATCTTATCATGGGTTCGCTGATAAAGAATCCCGGCGGAGGGATAGCTTCGACGGGCGGTTATATCTGCGGAAAAAAGGAGCTTGTGGAGCTTTGCGCCGACAGGCTGACCTGTATAGGAATGGGCAAGGAAGCGGGCTGTACGTTAAGTCAGAGCAGAGAGATGTTTTTAGGCTTTTTCCTTGCGCCGCAGGCGGTCGAGGCCGCGCTCAAAACGAGCGTTTTCGCCTGCGCTCTGTTTGAGCTTCTCGGGTTTAAGACCTTCCCGAAAAGCGACGAGCCGCGCACCGATATAATAGCCTCCATCTGCCTTGAAAACGAAGAACGCCTGACGGCGTTTTGCGAGGGCATACAGAGCGGTTCGCCGGTCGATTCGTTCTGTCTGCCGGAGGCGTGGGATATGCCGGGGTATGAAAGCAAGGTAATAATGGCGGCGGGAGCGTTCACGATGGGAGCTTCGATAGAGCTTTCCGCGGACGCGCCGATAAGAGAGCCGTATGCGGTATGGCTTCAGGGAGGACTGACCTATCCTGCCGGCAAAGCGGGAGTGCTTTTTGCAGCACAGCGTTTGCTGAATAAAAAGCTTATCGAGCTTGACGAAAAAATGAAAGGAATGAACTGAAATGCCTGAGATCTTTACAGTAAGTATAGAGGACATCGTTAATGAGTTAGGCTTAGAGCTTGTCTATACCCCCGACGATCCGTCAAAGCTGCTCGTGTCGGACAACGACTGCAACCGTCCGGGACTGCAGCTTATGGGCTTTTATGAATATTTCAACGCGGAGCGCATACAGATCTGCGGAAATATGGAATTTGCCTATCTTGCGAGCGTGGACGAGGAAACGAGATACAAGAAGATAGAAACGCTTTTTAAGACGCACATACCGATGTTCGTGGTAGCGCGCGGACACGAGCTTTATCCCGAGATGACCGAGCTTGCAAAGAAGCACGGCATACCGATAGGCAGGACAAAGGAGAGCACGACCGCGTTCATCGCTTCGCTTATAGCGTTTTTAAACGTGCGTCTTGCGCCGAGGATAACCCGCCACGGCGTACTTATAGAAATTTACGGCGAGGGCGTTCTGATAGTCGGCGAGAGCGGAGTAGGAAAATCCGAAACGGCGATAGAGCTTGTAAAGCGCGGACACCGCCTTGTCGCGGACGACGCCGTTGAGATAAGAAAGGTGTCGAGCATAAGCTTGGTAGGCTCTTCGCCCAATAATATAAGGCATTATCTCGAGATACGCGGCATAGGAATAATAAACGTCCGCCGTCTGTTCGGTATGGGAGCCGTAAAGGTGACGGAAAAAATAGATATGGTAGTAGAGCTTGAACCGTGGGATTCCCAGAAGGTCTATGACAGAATGGGAGTAGACAACGAGTATACGACGATACTTGGAGTAAACGTACCGAGCCTTACGATACCGATAAAGCCCGGCAGAAACCTTGCGGTGATACTCGAGGTAGCGGCTATGAACAACCGTCAGAAGAAAATGGGCTATAACGCCGCGCAGGAGCTGCTTGACAATCTCGGTCTGCAGGTAGATAAGCGCGACAAGGTAAAAAACTGGGATCTTATGTAAGAGCTTGTGCTTTTTTGATGAGAAAGGAGAGCGCGTTTTATGGATAAGATGAGCGAGCTTGCGCAGATCGCGCGTTCGCACGGCTGCGAGGTCATTTTTGACGAGCCGCTTTCAAAGCATACGACGTTCCATATCGGCGGCGAGTGCAGGTGTATGATAATGCCTGATTCTGTCGAAACGCTTTCGGAGCTTGTGAGATTTTCTAACGAAAACGGCATACGCACGCTCGTTATCGGAAAAGGCTCTAATATGCTCTGCGCGGACGAGGGCTTTGACGGAGCGGCGATCCTTCTCGGAAACGATTTTTCCCGCATAGAGCGTATCGGCGAAAATATCCTGAGCGCCCAAGCGGGCGCGCCGCTTTTTGCTCTTTGCAAAAAAGCTCTGGAGCTGAGTCTTTCCGGCTTGGAATTTGCTTACGGCATACCGGGCACGGTCGGCGGAGCGATATACATGAACGCGGGAGCTTACGGCGGCGAGATAAAGGACGTTATAAAAAGCGCTGCGGCTATGGATAAAACGGGAAGCATAAAAGAATACTCCGCCGATGAGCTTGAGCTGAGCTACAGGACTTCGCGTTTTGTAAAAAGCGGAGAAATAATCGTCGGCGGAACGTTTGAGCTTAAGCATGACGACAGTGAAAAAATAAAGGCGAAAATGGAAGAGCTGATAAACCGCAGAAAAGAAAAGCAGCCGCTTGAATATCCCAACGCGGGTTCGACGTTCAAGCGTCCTCCCGGACAGTTTGCGGGAAAGCTTATAGAGGACTGCGGACTGCGCGGATTTACGGTAGGCGGCGCGCAGGTCTCGGAAAAGCACTGCGGATTTGTGATAAACAAAAGCGGGGCGACCTGTAAGGACGTAAAGGAGCTTATCT
>CANQCJ010000123.1 GCA_947589205.1 uncultured Ruminococcus sp.
ATGACCGAAAAGGCGTTCATGAATGCGCTGACAGTTGATATGGCTCTCGGCTGCTCGACAAATTCAATGCTTCACCTCCCCGCGATAGCTCACGAATGCGGCATTGACCTGAACCTCGATATAGCCAACAGCATCTCCTCCAAGACCCCCAACCTCTGCCACCTCGCGCCCGCAGGTCCTACATACATCGAGGATCTCAACGAAGCGGGCGGAGTTTACGCGGTAATGAAGGAGCTTGACAAGAAAAACCTGCTCAACACCGACCTTATCACCTGCACGGGCAAAACGGTCGCGGAAAATATCGCGAACGCGGTCAACCGCAACACAGACGTTATCCGCGATATCGAGAACCCCTATTCTCAGACGGGCGGTATCGCCGTATTGAGGGGAAATCTCGCACCCGACAGCTGCGTTGTAAAGAGAAGCGCGGTCGCGCCCGAAATGCTCGTGCACGAAGGTCCGGCTAAGTGCTTTGACAGCGAGGAGGAAGCTATCGCGGCGATAAAGGGCGGCAAAATAGAAGCAGGAGACGTTGTAGTTATCCGCTATGAAGGTCCCAAGGGCGGTCCGGGAATGAGAGAAATGCTCAACCCGACCTCCGCTATCATGGGAATGGGTCTCGGTTCCTCTGTCGCGCTGATAACGGACGGCAGATTCAGCGGAGCTACCCGCGGAGCGGCGATAGGTCACGTTTCACCCGAAGCGGCGGTCGGCGGACCGATAGCTCTTGTCGAGGACGGAGATATTATTTCCATAAACATTACGGAGAATACCATAAACGTAAAGCTCGGCGAAGATGAGCTTAACGCAAGAAAAGCGAAGTGGCAGCCGAGAACGCCCGCCGTTACTTCGGGATATCTTGCAAGATACGCTTCTCTCGTAACGAGCGGCAACACCGGAGCTATACTTAAAAACGGCTGATTTTAAGAAAGGCAGGAATTATTTATGAAAGCATTAAAAGTGATAGGCAGGATACTGCTGACGGTAATATTTATCGTGCTCATATTCTGCATAGTTGTTGTGTGCACCTACACACTCGGCACGCCCAAGATAGACAAGGGCAGCGATTCGAGATCCATAATAACCGGACCGTGGGAGAGCCTGTCGGTAAAGGGCGAGGATACCTATAAATTCACGTTCACGCAGGGCGGAGAATTTGTCGTTGAGATAAACGGCGAGCAGGCGGCGGACGGCTATTTCAAGATCCAGGAGGGCTCTACCGGAAGCGGAAAGCTGAAGCTTTTCATGCTTCCCGGACACCACACTGCGGCTTTTGAAAAATATGTAAAATACAAGGTATTGGGCGAGATCTCCTACAGCGGACTTAAATGCGAGCTGTCTAAGGAGGATAAGATAGACAAGGAAAATCCGCCTCAGTCTACATTCCTCCTCAAGGCGCAGGACGGCGCGAGCGAAAACGTATCGGTAAAGTGTGAGATGAACGAGGTAACGATAGAC
Organism: uncultured Ruminococcus sp.; assembly: GCA_947589205.1. Taxonomy (GTDB): domain Bacteria; phylum Bacillota; class Clostridia; order Oscillospirales; family Ruminococcaceae; genus YE71. Next base: position 1,459 of record CANQCJ010000123.1, read on the forward strand.
CTCTACAGCTCAGAGCACGACCTTACCAAAAACACAAATTGATATCGGTGTAAAATGGATATAATTTTAAGAAACGTTCACGCAGTCGATCCTCAGACCGGGATCGGCTGCGTGACGAATATAGCGATAGAAAACGGCGTCATAGCGCGTATCGGCGGACTTGACGGTGAAACGGCTGAAAGAGAGATAGACTGCGCCGGACTGACCGCCGTGCCGGGGCTTTTTGATATGCACGTCCATTTCCGCGACCCGGGGCTTACCCATAAGGAGGATATCTTTACCGGAGCGCAGGCGGCTAAAGCCGGAGGAGTTACCGGCGTTCTGCTCATGCCCAATACAAAGCCGCCCTGCGACAACGGCGATACGGTAAAATATATCTTAGAGCGCGGAGCGCGGACGGGTATAAATATCTATACCTCGGCTTGCATTACAAAGGGCATGAAAAGCAAAGAGCTTACCGACCAATTTGAACTTAAAAAAGCCGGAGCTTTTGCGCTCACCGACGACGGCAGACCGGTCGAAAGCGCGGAGCTTATGCGAAAGGCGCTGGAGCTTTCGGTAAAAAGCGGAATGAAGATACTCTCTCACTGCGAGGATCTTGAAATAATAAACGGCGGGATAATCAACAAGGGCAGGGTCTCCGACGAGCTTAACGTAAAGGGCATGGACAGGGCGAGCGAGGATTACATTACCGCGCGCGAGATCGCTTTGGCGGCTTCCTGCGGAGCGGGCATACATATCTGCCACGTTTCGACAAAGGGCTCGGTGAACATTATCCGCGCTGCAAAGCGCGATGGAGTAAGGGTGACCTGCGAGACCGCGCCGCATTATTTTATGTATACCGAAGAAAAGCTGCGTTCAAAAAACGCAAATTACAGAATGTCTCCGCCGCTCAGGACGGAGGAGGACAGGGCGGCTGTCGAGCAGGCTTTGTTAGACGGTACTATCGACTGCATTATCACCGACCACGCGCCGCACACTGCCGAGGAAAAAGCGGATTTTCTGACCGCGCCTAACGGAGTAGTCGGTCTTGAGACCTCTCTTGCGGCGGCTCTGACGAAGCTTTACCATACCGGGAAATGCTCGATAGAGGATATCGTTCGCCTTATGGCGGTTAACCCGAGGAAAATTTTAGGCTTGAAGCCGGTCAGGATAGCGCAGGGCGAACGCTGCGAGCTTTGCATATTTGACGCGCAAAGGGAATGGACGGTCGACCCGCAGAGGCTGCATTCAAAATCGAAAAACACCGTATTTGCGGGGGAAAAATTCAAGGGCAAGCCGGTAATGACGATTTGCGGCGGCAGGATAGTTTTTGAAAGCTTAGAAAATTAAGGAGTGAGGAAAAATGTCGCTTGACAGACTTATTGAAAATATTGTAAAAACTCAGAACCCCTCGGCAGTCGGTCTCGACCCGAGACTTGAATACGTTCCCGAGTATATTATCCGCAAAAAAATAACGAAATACGGCAGCACCCTCAAAGCCGCTGCAAAGGCGATACTTGAATTTAACAAAGGCATAATCGACGAGATACACGATATTTGTCCCGCTGTAAAGCCGCAGGCGGCGTACTATGAAATGTACGGACCCGACGGCGTTAAGACGCTTGCAAAGACGATAAAATACGCTCAGTCAAAGGGAATGTTCGTTATAACAGACGGCAAGCGAAACGATATCGGCGCGACGATGGAGGCCTACGCGGCGGCGCATCTGGGTCTTACAGACGTTTGCGGAGAAACCTGTGAAGCGTTCGGCGCGGACGCGCTGACCGTCAACGGCTACCTCGGCACTGACGGCATAGCTCCGCTTATCGCGCAGTGTACCAAGCAGGACAAGGGCATATTCGTACTGGTAAAGACCTCTAACAAATCGAGCGGAGAATTGCAGGACCTGATCCTTGCAAACGGCAAGACCGTTTATGCGGCAATGGGCGAAATGTGCGAAAAGTGGGGAGAGTTAAACGTCGGAAAATACGGCTACAGCGGCGTGGGCGCGGTAGTGGGAGCTACCTACCCCGAGCAGCTTGAAGAATTAAGAGCCGCAATGCCGCACACGTTTTTCCTTATCCCCGGCTATGGAGCGCAGGGCGGCGGCGCGGAGGGCGCAGCCAAGGGCTTTGACAGGAACGGTCTGGGCGCGATAGTAAATTCCTCCCGCGCGGTGATGTGCGCTTACAAAAAGGAGGAGGGCTGCCCTGAGACGGACTATGCAAAGGCTGCGCGCCGCGAGGTCATAAGAATGAAGGAAGATCTGCTCGGCTGTCTGCAGAAGATAGCGTTGGAATAAGGAGAAAAAATGTACAAACAGGGAAAATATCTTATCGTAAAGAAAAAAGCGGCAGCCGCGGGCGTGTTCGATCTGACGATACTTTGTCCCGATATCGCAAGGCTCGCTCAGCCCGGACAGTTCGTTCAGGCGGCGGCGAACGGCTTTTTCCTCCGCAGACCTATCTCCATCTGCGAGATATATGACGATTCAATACGTTTGGTCTTTGAGGTGCGCGGAAAAGGCACGGAAGCGTTGAGCGCGCTCAATGCCGGAGACAATATAGACCTCATCGCCCCTCTCGGCAAGGGCTTTACGGTCTTAGAGGGCAAAAAAGCCGTCTGCGTCGGCGGCGGCATCGGCACACCGCCTATGCTTTCCATAGCGAGCCGATACGGCAAAAACGCAAGGGTCATAAGCGGCTTTCGTTCGGCTGACGCGGTGATCTTGCAAAAGGATCTTGCAGGGGCAGGCTGTGAGACGGTTCTTTGCACCGACGACGGTTCGGCGGGCATACACGGACTGGTTACCGTTCCGCTCGAGGAAATTTTAAAGACCGACAAGCCGGATATAATTTACGCCTGCGGACCTATGCCGATGTTAAAGGGCGTCGCTTTGCTTGCGAAAGAATATGACGTAAAATGCGAGGTGTCGCTTGAACAGCGCATGGCCTGCGGAGTGGGCGCGTGTCTGGTCTGCGCCTGCAAGACCGTCAGGAACGGCGAACAGATATTAAGTCACGTCTGCAAGGACGGACCGGTGTTTGACAGCGGGGAGGTCGATTTTTCATGAGCGATAAACTGAAGGTCAGCGTTTGCGGAGTCGAGTTCAAAAACCCCGTTATCCCCGCAAGCGGCACATACGGCTACGGCAGGGAATACGAGTGCCTTTATCCGCTCTCAAAGCTCGGCGGCATATCCGTAAAAGGCACGACATTAAACCCCCGTCAGGGCAACCCCGCGCCGAGAGTAGCAGAAACGCCCTCGGGAATGTTAAATTCGGTCGGTCTGCAAAACGGCGGCGCGAAAAAATTCTTGGAATACGAGCTGCCTAATTTGCTCACAAAGGATACCCGAATAATCGCCAACATCGCCGGAGCGACAGCCGAGGAATGCGCCGAGTTAGCTTCCATGATGAATGCTTCAAAGGTCGATATGGCGGAGCTTAACATAAGCTGTCCTAACGTAAAGCAGGGCGGCGCGGCGTTCGGCACGAGCTGTGCTGCGGCGGAAGCCGTTACAAGGGCGGTCAAAAGGGAGCTTCCCGACAAGCCTCTTATGGTCAAGCTTTCGCCGAACGTAACGAGCATAACGGAGATAGCCAAAGCGGTCGAAGCCGCCGGAGCGGACGCGCTGTCGCTGATAAATACGCTTCTCGGAATGAGGATAGATATAAAGACCCGCCGCCCGATACTTAAAAACAACGTCGGCGGATTGTCCGGACCTGCGGTTTTTCCGATAGCGGTAAGAATGGTCTGGCAGGTGCATAACGCCGTAAATATCCCCGTCATGGGAATGGGAGGTATCTCCTGTTGGGAGGACGCGGTGGAAATGATGATGGCGGGCGCAAGCGCGGTACAGGTGGGCGCGGCGATCTTTGCCGACCCCTATACGCCGATAAAAATTATACACGGCTTGGAAAAATACTGCGATGAAAATAATATTTCCAACATCTCCGAGATAGTCGGCAGCGTTCAGCCTTGGTGATATTTTTTAGACGAAAGACGAGGACAAAAAGGTTTTCGTCTTTTTCTTTCTCTATATCTAACTCTATATCTTTCTCTTCTTCTATCTCTATCTCTATCTCTTTCTCTTTCTCTCTGTAACATTTTTCACCGCAAAGCGAACAATGTTCGGATAGTTACGTTAATAAAAAATTTACGATTTGGCAACACAATGGCAAAAGTAGAACTTTTCGGATAAAAAGCGGGGAAAATTGTGCAAGGCTACAAAAAAATCGGGCTTGATAAAAAATTTAGTATAAACTATTGACAAATCCTTTGGGTTGTATTATAATAATATAATGTATCATAATGGAATTTAATGCTTTTTTGACGGCAAAACGCCCGAGAGAATGCATTGGTCTTTGCCGCGCTTTTTTTGGAAAAAGCTTATTTTTGCGAAAAATTTCGCGGCGGCAGCTTAAATAAGGAGTGATCTGAACGCATGGTGAATGTGAATGTAAAGGACGTAAAGCTCGGAAAAAATGTCCGTAAGAGCTTTGCAAAGATCCACGAGGTTCGTGAAATGCCCAATCTTATCGAAGTGCAGAAAAATTCCTACGATTGGTTTATAAACGAGGGACTGAAGGAGGTTTTTGACGAATTTTCCTCTATCACCGACTATAACGGAAAGCTCGAGCTTTCTTTTGTTTCCTACCGTTTTGACGATACTCCGAAATACACCATCGCAGAGTGCAAGGAGCGCGATGTTACCTACGCCGCTCCGCTGAGAGTCACGGCGCGTCTGTGCAACAAGGAAACGGGTTCGATACAGCAGTCGGAGGTATTTATGGGAGATTTCCCGAAAATGACCGACAGCGGCACGTTCGTTATAAACGGCGCGGAACGCGTTATCGTTTCACAGCTCGTGCGTTCGCCGGGAGTTTATTACGCCTTTGACAAGGACAAGACCGGCAAGGATCTTTTCAAGTCCACGATAATCCCCAACCGCGGTGCGTGGCTCGAATATGAAATGGATTCAAACGACGTTGTTTATGTAAGAATAGACAAGAACAGAAAAATACCGCTGACGACCTTTATCCGCGCGCTCGGAATAGGCTTTGCCTTC
>CANQCJ010000124.1 GCA_947589205.1 uncultured Ruminococcus sp.
ACTTTCAGGATCTCACGGGTAAGCTCGGGATCGAGAGCGCTTGTCGGCTCATCAAAGAAAAGGACTTCTGGATCAAGGGCTAGTGCCCTAGCAATTGAGACTCTCTGCTTCTGGCCACCAGAGAGCTCAAAAGGATATGAATGCGCCTTGTCCTCAAGGCTCATCTTCCTCAGTAGCACTATTGCCTTCTCCTCGCTCTCCTCTTTGCTTCTCTTTAGAACAGCGCGCTGGGCTGCAGTTATATTCTTCAAAACCGTGTAATGGGGAAAAAGATTGAAGCTCTGGAAAACAAGTCCGAAACAGCTTTTTATCTCTTTAAGCTCGTCCTTTGAAGCGTATACGGCTTTGCCGTTTTCATCGCTCGCCGCCGTTTTGCCGCAGTAGATCATCGTTCCCGCGTCTATCGTTTCAAGCATTGAGATGCACCTTAAAAAGGTCGATTTTCCCGAGCCGGACGGACCTAATATCGACACCACCTCGCCCTCGGCAACGTTCATGCTGATATCCTTGAGCACCTCAAGCTCGCCGAAGCTTTTTTTCAGATTCTTTATTTCAAGCAAATTCATGGATATTCTACCTCCCTTATCTGAAATAGCTGAGCTTCTTTTCGATACGTTCCATTATGAACGCTACCGCGAAATTGAACACATAGTAGAACACGCCCGCGATAAACAGCGGCATTATCGTCGCTTCAGCGGCGGAGACCTGCTTTGCCAGCGTGAACATCTCCGTGTAGGAGATAGCGAACGCTAAAGACGTATCCTTTACGAGAGTTATTACTTCATTCGTTATCGAAGGGATTATGTTTTTCATCATCTGCGGGAAAACGATCTTGAAAAATTTCTGAGACTTACTGTAGCCGAGTATCTCGCAGGCTTCGTGCTGTCCTACCGGAACGGCCTGTATTCCCGAGCGGTAGATCTCCGCAAAATATGCCGCGTAATTGAGCGTAAAGCCGATTATTACCGCATAGAACCTGTAGGAGGTCGGCGTGCTTATGCCGAACAGATAGTACGGACCGAAGAACACGACGAGAAGCTGCAGCATAAGCGGTGTTCCTCTTACTATGGATATATAAAGCTTTACAAGCAGACTGAGCGGCTTGAATTTAGACATTCTGCCGAAGGCTATTATAAGTCCCAAGGGCAGCGCGAACAGCAGCGTCAGGAAGAATATCGCAAGCGACGAACCCACGCCCTTTAAAAGCTGACCGCATATGTTGGCGAGCTTTTCGCCGAAGCTTTCATTCGTTTCATCGGTATGGTCCATTACCTCGTCTTCCGCGCTCAAACATACGCTGTCGCTTAGTCCCCAGTCGTCGGCGATCTTCGCAAACGTGCCGTCGCCAAGCATTTCAATAAGCGTCTGCTGCACCTCGTCTCTAAGCTCGGTGTTGCCCTTTAAGAAGCCTATAGCATATTCCTCCGAGGAAATATGCTCGTCGAGCATCACAAACTCTCCGCCCCTCGCTTCAAGCTCGTAGCCTGCAACGCCTATATCCATGCAGATAACGTCCACCGCGCCGCTTTCGAGATTTAAAAACGCGCTGTTGTAATCGCCCACCTGCTGAAGCTCCTTAAAGCTTGCGGCAAGCGTTTTGTTTTCCTCTGTCGCGTCGTCGCCGGTAAACGCCGCGAGAGCGGAGCTGTCCGACTGAACGGCAACAATTTTTCCGCTCATATCCGAAAGCTGTTTTATATCGGAGTCCTTTTTAACGACCGCGACCTGCGAATTATCCACATACGGCGTGCTCCAGGTGTAATCGGCTTCTCTGCCGTTAAGCGTAAAGCCGTTCCAGATACAGTCTATCGCGCCGGTCTTTAGTTCCATATCCTTCGAGTTCCATTCTATCGGCTGCTTTACAAGCTCCCAGCCGCGGCGAGCGCATACCTCCTCGGCAAGCGAAAGGTCGAAGCCGACATATTCGCCGCTGTCGTCCTGATAGCCGTAAGGCGGAAACTCCGCGTCAAATCCGACGGTAAATGTCGTCCTCTCACCGCCGCTTTTATCGCTTTTGCCGCACCCGAAAAATACCAGCAATGCGCACAGAAGCGGTATAAGGATCAAAATTCGTTTTTTCATATTCTTCTGCAATACCTCATTTCTGAAAATATAGTAAATCAATTATAGCATTTTTTAAGCAGTTTTTCAAGTAATTTTAAGAAAAAAATTAAATTTTTTTGTTTTTGTACAAAAATATCCGCCCTGTGTGCAAAATTCGGAGCGGATAATAAGCTGTATTCAGATATTTTTCAAGCGTTTTCTCTCGGCGTGGGTCATAAGGTCGGCGGCTCTTGTCGGAACGGGGATATGACTTTCATAGTCAGTCAGCTTCAAAGCAAATTCGCAGGCGGTATCGAGAGATATGTAATTCCCCGCGCTGACAAAGATCGGCTTTACGCCGTAATGCGTTCTTAACGCCCTGCCGCAGACCGCGTATTCTTCATTGTCCTTTTGCCAATAAGCAAGATCCGCTCCGGCTATGGTCTTTATATCCTCCTTGTTAAAGCTGCCGCGCAGCGAGATATGCTTATTAAGCTCGTTTTGTATCTCTAAAAACTTCTCCTCGGTCGGCTGACCGGTATAAAAAAGCTTCATTCGGCTGCCTCCTTTTTATCAATGTTTATTCGCTTTCCCATTCGCCGACTATGCTATTATTCTTATCCAAAAGCAAAAAACCTTTTGAGCTTTGCCATTGCAGTTTTCCGAAAAAACGGCGTAGTCCCATTCATCGGGCTTGGCGGATACCAATTTTTTATTAAAAACCGTATTTCCGTTTTTGTCCTCTATCCTCAAAAATATATCCGCCTCATGCTCGATCTCCACAGCAGCCTTGAATTTTCGAGACGGATCAAGCTTTGTTTTCCAGACCCATTTGTTTTTATAGTTTTTGGCTATTATCATTGACTTTATTTGTTCAAACGGGCTTATATCCTCTTTGTAATTTTCACAAATTATATTAAGAGCGTTCATGATAATATCGAGCGTATCACGCTTTTTTTGCTCATTGCTTTTTTCGGGAAAAACGCTGTAATTATATAAAACTTCTACCTCCGCTATCCCCTCAAAGACCTTTATCCTCCCGGAATTTTCCTTATCCCTACAGCAGCTTATTATGATCTTATTGAACGGGAATTGCATATCCTTGAAGCTTTTATAATACAGCCTGCTGAAAAATGAAGTTATATTTTTAGTCTGCAAGCTCAGCGTTCTTTCAAGCTCAAAAATATTTTCCTTGTAATATTCCTGGCAGCGTTTCAGATATTCCTCCCTGCTTTCGCAGCCGCTTTCAATGATACCGTAAATATGCGGCTCATAACAAATATTAACTGTAATTTCTCTGAGCTTCATAAAAACACCCTCCGTTTTGTTTTATCCTGCCTAAATTATAACATGATCTTTTTTTGCTTGTCAAGCGCAAAAAAAGACCCGCCCTTTTAAAAAAAGCGAGTCCTTTGTTTTTTTAAATTTCAAGCTTCAAGCCCTTTGAAAGCTTGGGGTCGTCCTTTGCCGCGAGAAGCATCTGCGCTCCGCCGCAGCAGTCTATCGGGAGCATAAATTCAAACGCGCCGCTGCCCTTTTGCCGGCAGCATAATCTTCCGTCGAGATAAAGATCGACTACCTTGACGTCAGATCTCGCGTTCACATAAATGTAATCGTTTTCAACGCGCACTGACACTATACGCAAATAATCGGTCTCACTATCTTCTACGGCGCGTTCGTCAGAATAAAGAATGCGCGCGCTGTTCATTTTGATCTGTCACCTTGCTTTCATATTATTTTATTTTCTAATAATATTATATCACTCCTGCAAAAAAGTTTCTTAAATAAGCATAAAATTTTATGAAACATTTTTGTTAATGATAATAAGATAAACTAAATTAACAATATCTTCACTTTCTCACCATATCGTCAAAATATTCGAGCGGTATATTTTCAAAGATCACTGAGGTCGAAAATTCCTCCGCCGCTTCGATAAGCTCAACGCTGTCCGCCGTCCATGTGATAAACCGCGCGCCGATATCCGCAGCCCCGAGAGCCGCCTCGAGCGTTACCGAACGCAGATCCCACGCAAGATAGTCCGGCTTTGAAAGCCTCCACGCCGCCCTGCTTGCCGCTATTTTTCTTTGGAAAAGCTTTTCGCCCTCAAAAAGCGAAACGAGCTGACCGCGGGTGATCTGAGGTGCGCAGGCGCGCAAACGCTTTAGCGCGAACGGATCGAAGCTCTGCACCGCGTATTCTCCGGTATATTTTTCAAGCAGGTGCGCAAGTCTTTTTTCCGCGTCGTTTACATGAGGGGCTTCCTTTAGCTCGATAAACACCGCCGTCCTGCCGGCAATGAGCTTTAACGCCTGAGTCAGAAGCGGTATGCCCTCGTCCGTGCCGTTAAGGCGCAGAGTCATAAGCTCTTCATACGGCGTTTGGGAAATTTCAAGCGAAGCTCCGCACATTCTTTCGGTGTTCTCGTCATGAAAGACCGCCATTTTTTTATCAGCCGTAAACCGCACGTCCAGCTCTATCGCAAAGCCGTGTACGCAGGCGTTTTCAAACGCCGACAGCGAATTTTCCGGATATTTTGCCGCTCCTTTTCCGTGAAGCCCTCTGTGGGCGATGTAAACGGGGAAATTTTTCATGCCGATACTCTCCTTTTAAAAATATGATATTAATAGATTTGTCATAATATTATTGCTTTATAGCGGTTTATTTTTTTTGAAAACTGCGCTATACTGAAAACATAAACACAAACTACAGGAGGTCAAAAGAAATTGGATCGTTTTGAACTCGTTTCGGAATTTTCGCCCTCCGGAGACCAGCCGGAGGCTATCGACAGGCTTGTCGCCGGGATAAACTCGGGAATGAAGCATCAGACGCTGCTCGGCGTTACAGGTTCGGGCAAGACCTTTACTATGGCTAACGTCATCGCGCGGGTAAACCGCCCCACTCTCGTGCTTGCGCACAACAAGATACTTGCCGCCCAGCTTTGTTCGGAATTTAAAGAATTTTTCCCGAACAACGCCGTTGAATATTTTGTGAGCTATTACGACTACTACCGCCCGGAGGCTTATATACCGAGCAAGGACGTTTATATCGAAAAGGACAGCTCTGTCAACGATGAGATAGATAAAATGCGCCATTCGGCGACTACCGCTATCGCCGAACGCAGAGACGTTATTATCGTAGCGTCCGTTTCCTGCATATATTCTCTCGGCGACCCGGAGGAATACAAGTCTATGGTGGTATCTATGCGCCCGGGAATGGAAATTTCACGCGAGGAGCTTGTCGCAGAGCTTGTCGGTATACAGTATGAGCGCAACGATATAGATTTTTCAAGAAATAAATTCAGAGTGCGCGGAGACACGGTCGAGATATATCCTGCCGGAAGCACCGACACCGCGCTCAGGGTGGAATTTTTCGGTGATGAGATAGACAGGATAACCGAGATAAACGCCCTCACCGGAGAGGTCAACTGCCGCTTGAATCACGCGGCGGTATTTCCCGCGTCTCACTATATCGTCAGCAAGGACAAAATGAGCGAAGCGATCGAAGAAATAAAGCAGGAGCTCGATGAGCGGATAAAGTATTTCAAGGACCGCGATATGCTTATCGAAGCGCAGAGGATAGCTCAGCGCACCAATTACGACATCGAAATGCTTCAGGAAATAGGCTTTTGCTCGGGTATCGAAAACTATTCGCGCGTACTCGCCCGCCGCCCCGCCGGAGCTGTGCCTTACACGCTGCTCGATCATCTTCCGAAGGATTTTTTGCTTATAGTCGATGAGAGCCACGTCAGTCTGCCGCAGGTAAGAGGAATGTTCGCGGGCGACCGCGCAAGAAAAAATACTCTTATCGAATACGGCTTCCGCCTGCCCTCCGCGCTCGACAACCGTCCGCTCACCTTTGACGAATTTACAAAGCACATAGATCAGGCACTGTTCGTTTCCGCAACGCCCGGACCTATCGAGCGCGAGCTTTCAGACCAGATCGTAGAACAGCTGCTGCGCCCGACAGGTCTGCTCGACCCGCTTATAAGCGTAAGACCTACCGAGGGGCAGATAGAGGATCTTCTGAGCGAAATAAATATCCGCATAGAAAAGTCTCAGCGCGTGCTCGTTACAACGCTGACAAAGAAAATGGCGGAGGATCTTACCGTTTATTTAAAGGGCTTTGACATAAAGGTCAGATATATGCACCACGATATAGATACGATAGAGAGAATGGAGATAATACGCGATCTTCGTCTCGGCGAATTTGACGTGCTCGTCGGAATAAATCTGCTGAGAGAGGGTCTCGATATACCCGAGGTGTCGCTCGTAGCGATACTCGACGCGGACAAGGAGGGCTTTCTGCGTTCGGAAAGCTCGCTTATACAGACTATAGGCAGAGCCGCGCGAAACAGCGAGGGCGAGGTCATAATGTACGCGGACGTTGTAACGGGTTCTATGGAGAACGCCATACGCGAGACAAAC
>CANQCJ010000125.1 GCA_947589205.1 uncultured Ruminococcus sp.
TAACCAACAGCTTTTTGTATTCGCTGGTAATGGGCACATATCCGATGATGCCCGACGGCAGATTGAACCCCGAAATGCCGCTCAATCACAGGATATTCTTAGCGCAGTTCGACACGATAAAGAAGCTTGCCGACGAACCGTGCGTTATCGTCGGACGCTGCGCGGATTATGTTTTGGCAGAGCATAAAAACGTTATAAATATTTTCATAACCGCCGATATGCCCGATAAAAAACGCCGTATCGCCGAGAGGTACGATATCGAAAAGCTGAAAGCGGACGATTTTATCAAAAAGACCGACAAACGCCGCGCTAATTATTATGAATATTATACCGACAGAAAATGGGGAGCGGCTAAATATCATCATCTTGTGGTAAATTCCTCCTCCGTGGGTATCGACGGAGCGGTGCAGCTTATTTCCGATTTTGTCGAGCTTTGCGAAAAGCACAGAAACGAAAGATAACTAAAAAAAACATAAGCCGGAGCGCATTAAAAACGCTTCGGCTTTTTTTGTAAAAAAAATGTCCAAAACTCCTTTTTAAAAACGAGTTATATTGTAAAGTGTGAAAACGCATAATACTAAAGGTTTTTCACATAATTAAAGCATAGGGCGTGACCGTGCCCGAAAAGGAGTATGATCGGATCTTGAGCAGGAATTTTCTCAAACCTTGCATATATGCGATGTCGGCGATCTTCGCCGCAGCGTTTTTATGTATTTTTTTCAATTCCGCCGTTTCAATGGCTGCGAATGTAAGTGTGAGGACGAGTCCGATCCTGCTGTTTTCGGGCGCGCTGATAATGCTTGCCGCGCTTGCTGCTTTTTATATTTTCACGGAAAACAAGTGTACAAAAAATCGTACCTTTGCGCAAAAAGCCCCCGCGTATATTTTCGCGTTCTGTCAGATCCTTATGCTTGCAAGGCAGATATATCTGACGGTCACGCTTGACTACAAGCCGATGTCAGATTCGCTTTTTGTCGACACAGCCGCGAAAAATTTCGCGCTCGGCGGCAGCTTTGCCGACCTTACAAACGGGCTTAACGGGCACGCCTATTATTACGACAGATTTCCGAACAACTGGGGGATACTGATATTTTTGTCCTTTGCATACAGGATATTGTATCTCACATTCGGGGAGATACCCGAATATACTCCGCAGGTGATAAGCATAATTTGCATACAGCTGTCTATGCTCGTGCTTTATAAAATTTCAGGACTTATTTTCAATGACGCCCCGCAGAGAATTTTTTCGGCGGTTTTCGCTTCAACACTTCCGGTATTCGCGCTATATTCGCAGATCTTTTACACCGATGTGCTTTCCATGCCGTTTGTTATCCTTTCGATCTGTTTTTTCATAAAAGCGATAAAAAGCGAAAAGACAAGCGGCTTTGCTCTGAACACGATCTCGAGTTCGGTTTTTCTCGGGATAGGCTACACGATAAAGGGCAGCGCGGCGGTCATACTTGCGGCGGTTATAATTTATGCTTTGCTTAAAATTAAGCTGCCGAAAGCCGCCTGCACGGCTGCGGCAGCGTGCGCTGCGGTGTATATCTTAAATCTGCTGGTCTTTAACACGGGGCTTGCGCTCGGAGTGAGCGATCGGGAACGGCTGGAGCAGCAGAGAGTACCGATGATACACTGGGTCATGATGAGCTTTGTCGGAAACGGCGGATTCAACGCCGGCGAGTACCGCTATACCGTAAAACACAAGGGCATTGAAAATAAAAAGCTTGCGGATCTGGAAAGGCTCGATGAGCTTATCGGCGAGACCGACGGCGGGGAATTTTTAGCCCACCTGACCGAAAAATCCATGTTCACCTGGAACAGCGGAAAATATTACGCCGTCCACCATTTCAGCGCGACAGAAAGCAGCCGTGTTTTGTGGGTGATAAAAAGCAGCCGCGCTTACAGGATCTATTGTGACGGCATACATCTTGTAATGCTGCTTTTGATGCTGATCTCCGCGGCAGGAGGCTTATTTAGAGGGCGCGCGGACGATATGTTTTTTATAAGGCTCACGGTCTTTGGTCTTGCGCTTTTTCTGCTCATCTGGGAAACGCGTTCGCGGTATCTTGTTAATTTCGTGCCGTTGTTTGTATTGATGAGCGCGGACGGAATGGGATATTTGTACTCACTGTGCCGGAAATTTTTTAAATAATATCTCATTGCCCTTTACAATATATCATCAATATAATACGTTCCATTCTCGTTATAAATATTTGTATCAATAAAAACGATATTCAACAGCATTACCTTCATATATTATCGAGCATATCAACAAGGAATTTAGTATTTAAGCCGTACCGGTCTGCTGTGAGTCAATTTCAAAACTCTCGATAAAACGATTTATTTCCGACTTGAACTCTGTCAGCTCTAAATAATGACCACCCGCAGTTATATCTGAATTCTGCCCTGGTAAAGTTATGAGCATTATTGTTCCATGATATTTCTATGCCGTTATCCGTAAAGCGAAACACCACAAACGGCATAGAAAATTCTTCCTTGCAGGTATCAATTGAATGACGCCATAACCATTTTTGTCTTTTTTCATGAAATTCTAATGACCGTTCAAAATTTTCAGGAATATTATCATCACTGTTAAGCCACATATCAGCTCCTGTTTCAGCGTCAGCCGTCACCGGAAACGGATCGAGCGAAAGAATGTATCTCAAATTTTTTTAAACCATTCGGTAAGAGTATTGATTCTGCACATTCCGTAATAAACGTTTCCGTTATATACATATTCGAAAAGGTCGCGGTCATTAACTAAAATGTGGATATATCCAAAATCATCTTCAAGCGGTTCATAGCTTAACGAAAGCATTGATTACACACCTCAATATAAATAATAAACCAAAGCTGTTCATTTCAGCTGTTTTTAACGTTATATAAATGCTGTAAAAAATACCTTATCGTGTGTTTTTAGCGACATATAAATTGGAAAACACACATAAAGTATCTTATTTCTATCATGATAAAATTATAGTAATTAAGCAGCTATTTATTCTTTGCGAATTTATTATACTGCGGGCTTAAAATAAAACCACACCTGCCGGATATTATACTATCATTATACACTGTTTTAAATTATATGTAAAGAAATTTGTCATTAATTGCTTTATTTTTATGCCCAATGCAAAGCTTGCATAGCTTTTATATTAAGAATTTGTTCTAAACGATTTATCTATGATCATAAACTTTGAAAAAAAGAGCTGTTGCCAAGCGACAGCCCTTTTATTTTATTTTCGTTTGAAAAACCGAATGCGCAGCGGAGAATTTTCACTCACCGGTAATATCCTCATCGGCAAGATAAATTATCTTCTTATCCTGCTTTCGAGCGTATTTTATAGTTTGGTATGCGCCGCCGCTTTTGTGCCGAATACAGCATACCACAAGGTCGGAACGGTCGACAAGCTCTCTGTTTCTGATTTGGATCGCGGCCTTTGGGTGAGCGTTTGCAGATTTTGAGCATATTTCGACCTCATCATAATAATCGAGATACGCCTTTTCATTGTTGCGATATTCCGCTTTCATGTACGGCAGCACCAAAGTAAAATGCGTGTTAGCGTAAGCGAATTTTTCTACAGCTTTTTTTATCGCCGATGAAGCGAGCAGATCAAAATCGCCGTCACGTCCTATCAGAAATTCAACGTACTCTTTTTGCGTGATAAGCTCTTTCAAAAGCTTGTCGAGCCGCATTTCGATCTCTTCACTGCGTTCGACATATCTGTGTCCGAAAAAGCTTACAGTGTAAATGTTAAGCATAGCAGCAACTCCTAAATAAAAATTAACAAATGTTATCTACCTTTGCTGCTATATATTATACACCTAAAAATCCATATATTCAAGCCCAAACGGAGATTATATTATTATCCGAAAAGGTATATAATATATATAAAGTGTCGAAAGGGGCGGTATTATGGAAATCGGAGAAAAATTGAAAAAATTAAGGACTAAAAGAGGCATGACGATGTACCGCCTTACGCAGCTCACCGGCGTATCCGGGCATCATATAAAGGGTATAGAAGAAGGCACAAGACAGCCTACTATAGAAACGCTGAACAAGCTTGTGACCGCACTCGGTTCGTCGCTTGGTGAAATATTCAATGACAATGAAAAATGCACTTATCTGAAGGAGGACGAAATGAGACTTCTTGAAAATTACCGCATGATGTCCGATGAAAAGTCGGAAGCATTGCTTATTATGAGCGATCTTTTGAATAAATGAAAGCCTTGCAGGGGCAGTTGTTTTCCGTAACAGCAAAAGCCGTCACATCTTAAAAAAGGTGCGGCGGCTTTTAGTTTTTGGCGTTGATAACAAGGAACAGCAGCATTTTTTAAACGCGTTTTTAAATCGCAAAATGTAAATGAAACGCAAATAAAATATTAAAGGAAAGTAAATTCTATATTTTTAAAAAGAAAAAATTGACCGAAACGCGTTCTGAAACGTTTATCTATTGAAAGGAGGCTGAAAAGTAAGTATGTCGAATGAAAAACCTATCGGTAACTGCGAGGAAGTTTTTAATGCTTACGGCGATATGCTTTTTCGTTTATGTTTCATCATGCTTGGAAACGAAGCGGACGCTAAAGACGCCGTGCAGGACGCCGTTGTGAGTTATCTTACGAAAAAAGACGGATTTAAAAACGCCGAGCACGAAAAGGCATGGCTTATCACGACCGCTAAGAATAAATGCAGAGATATTTTCAGATCTAAATCACGTTATCGGGAAATAAATATAGAAGATCTGCAGGATATGCTGCCGGATGAAAAAGAGGCAAATTGTATCGAAATTTTGATGTCCATACCGGAAAAATATCGTCTTGTGCTGACGCTTTATTACATCGAGGGCCGTAAGGTAAATGAGATAGCAAAAATTATCGGGAAAACTCCCTCAGCCGTAAAAATGCGTTTACAGACAGGCAGGAAAATGCTTAAGGAAATTTATATAAAGGAGGGCTTTTGATGTATTACGAGGATCTGAAAATTTCCGCAGAAAAAATCGTAATGTCGGATAAAACAAAAGAGGAGCTTATTAAAAATTGTGAAGAGATCGTGGAGGTAAAAAAAATGAATAAGAAAAAAATATCTGCGAAAAAAATTGCCGTCATCGCCGTTGTAACCGCCTGCCTGTGCTGCACCGCCGCGGGTGTCGTTTACCGCGGAGGTTTTAGGGATATCGTTCGCTTTGACGGCGCAGTTGTCGGAACAAGGTACGAACAGGCGACAGATGAAATAAAGGTATCCGTTACTGCCGAAAGCGAAAAATTAACTGTTATTGCCGAAGCTGCCGACCCTGCGGCTTTTCCGTATGCGGCAATTGAAGCTCTGAAGCTGAACGACTATAAGATCGTTGGTGAAAACGGCGAAAAAATAATTGAAAATTTACCGCTCGAGGGCTCGGTTTTTTCCGGCGGAAAAGCGAAGATGATCGTTCCTTTGCAGGATTTAGATAACGGCGGATACAAGCTGATAATTCGTTCCTTCGAGGGCAGTTCCAAAGGCGATCAGCCGCTGGTGATAAGCGGATACTGGGAGGTTGAATTTTCTTTTTGACGCTGCTTGAATTTTTACAGCCTCCATGAGCACAACACAAAAGCGGCATTGTCTGAAACAAAAAACACACGGCTGCGGGCTTGTAACAGTCCTCAGCCGTGTAATTATATAATTTAATTATTCCCACCGCGCCTAAAGTACATTCGGATATGAAGCTTGCTTCTTTTATCTTTTTTCGTGCCGACAATCAGATAGATATTTTTGAACAAAGCCATGTAAGGGAATGATACTGACTTGATACTCGGAGGTATTTTTTGTTTTATCCTACTTTTTTCAGTAATTATTTTTTGCAAACCGAATTTGCAACACAAATAATATCTTCTCTGCACAGATCTCCGCTGATACAGTACATATGATCCGCATCGCTCCAGACGATGCTTGTCTGCGCCTGCCGATATGAAATTATCGCTTCGTTGCCGGAAATTTCAACATATTCGGTGTTTGTATTTTCCGTATTTATCTGCACATCGGCAGTCAGCGGCATTTGAGAAAAGGCAAATAATTTTTCATCGTTAGAATATTCAATATACAACCCGCCTTTAGTGCTTCTGAAAGTCTCTTCAAAGCCGTTCGGGATATTTGCCGGCTCTGAAAAAACAAAATTTTCATTGATGCCATCTGCCGCTATCGGGTCAAGACCCGTTGAAATTTCAGCGTTTCTGTCGTTTTGCTCAATAAAAAATCCTATGACCCTTTCCCTTAAGCTCGGCACAGCCGCAACGGTGATGCTTCCCATTAGAAGCAATGCGGCGATCAGCAGGATACATCTTCTGATCGCCGCATTGCTTCTAATGGGAAGCATCACCGTTGCG
>CANQCJ010000126.1 GCA_947589205.1 uncultured Ruminococcus sp.
CTGCGCTAACGGCTCGGCAAGCGCGACCGCACGGCAGATCTTCACCTCCCTCGGCGCAGACTGCGTTTTTATCCACAGTACCCCCGACGGCAGCAACATAAACGATAAATGCGGTTCGACCAACATCGCTTCGCTTCAGACGGCGGTCAGGGAAAATAACTGCGATATCGGTCTTGCCTTTGACGGCGACGCGGACAGGTGTCTCGCTGCGGACGAAAACGGAGAGCTTATCGACGGCGACAAGATACTCGCGATATTTTCAAAGCATATGAGCGAAAACGGTACGCTTAAAAACAATACCTGCGTGGTGACCGTTATGTCAAACATCGGGTTCTTTAAATTCGCCGAAAGGGACGGCATAAACGCCGAGATAACCTCCGTCGGCGACAGATACGTTCTTGAACGTATGCTCGAAAAGGGCTACAGCATCGGCGGCGAACAGTCCGGTCACGTTATCCTCCTCGACCACGCCAACACCGGCGACGGTCAGCTTACCGGCGTGACGCTCCTCGGTATCTTAAAGCAAAGCGGCAAAAAAGCAAGTCAGCTCGCTTCGATAATGGAAAGCTACCCGCAGGTGCTCGTCAACGTTAAAATTACTCCCGACAAAAAAGGCTTGTGGGATAAAAATACAGACGTTATGAACGCCATAAAAGAGGTCGAACAGGCTCTCGGCAGCGACGGCAGGATACTTGTCAGAGAATCCGGCACAGAGCCGCTCGTCAGGGTCATGATAGAGGGCAAAAACATCGACGAGATAACGGCAAGCGCAAACAAGGTCGCAGGGCTTGTCGAAAAAATGTGATTTAAGGAAAAAACACTATGAGGATCGCTGAAAATTGGAAGGATTATGAAATACTCGACGCGGCTTGCGGAGAAAAGCTCGAACGCTGGGGAGATTGGACGTTAGTCCGCCCCGACCCGCAGATAATCTGGAAAACGCCGAAAAAAAGCGCGCTCTGGGAACGCGCGGACGGAATATATCACCGCTCCTCAAAGGGCGGCGGAGAATGGCAGTTCAACAAAAAGCTCCCCGAAAGCCGCATTATCCGCTACAACGAGCTGAGCTTCATTATCCGCCCGACCGGCTTTAAACACACCGGTCTTTTCCCCGAACAGGCGGTAAACTGGGAGCTGCTCCAAAACACCATTCGCCAAGCCGACCGCCCCGTCAAGGTGCTCAACCTTTTCGCTTACACCGGCGGCGCAACGCTCGCCTGCGCTCAGGCAGGGGCTATGGTCACGCACGTCGACGCTTCAAAGGGCATGGTGTCGTGGGCGCGGGAAAACGCCGAAGCAAGCGGCTTGTCCGAAAAGTCGATACGCTGGCTGGTGGACGACTGCGAAAAATTCGTCCGCCGCGAAATACGCAGACAGAACAAATACGACATCATCATCATGGACCCGCCGAGCTACGGCAGAGGTCCGGGCGGCGAGGTCTGGAAGCTCGAGGACTGCATATATGAGCTTGTCAGCATATGCGCGCAGGCGTTGAGCGATCAGCCTTTGCTGTTTCTGCTGAACAGCTACACCACGGGGCTTTCGCCCTCGGTCATGAGGTACATTTTAGACGTTATTTTAAGACCGAGGTTCGGCGGGGAGGTCAATGCCGACGAGATAGGGCTGCCGGTGAGGAGCAGCGGGTCAGCCTTGCCCTGCGGGTCAACTGCCGTGTGGTCGCCTTGTTCGCGCTGACGCGCAACGTAGGCTCGTGCTTCGCACATCGCTAAATTTCGGTACAGACGCTGCCTAACAGATAACTGCGGGCGAACTAAAAGGTTTCTGGAAGAGTCAAGAGAAACCTCTTCTCTAAAAGAGGTTTCTTTTGCGGGGTTTGGGGCAGCGCCCCAATCGAAGTAAAGACCTGCCGACAAGAAAAAGTGATAGAAGAATAAAAACGCAGTTTTTAAATCGGCTTTCCAAAAACAAAGTCAGCGTAAGAGAGCAACTAAATAAATCAAACAACAGTCAGTGAACAAAACAAATCAAAGCCGATTTAAATTGTGCGAGAGAGCGACAGCGATTCGAGCGCAACCCCCCGAACACCTAATGAATTGCGATTTTTGCGCAAGAAGCAAGCCCCGAACGCACCCATAACAGAATAAAAATAACATGAACAAAAAGAGGATAGTATAAAGTTGAGTACATTCATAAAAGCCGAACACCTGAATTTTGCATATGTAGACAGCTACAGCGACCCGCCGATAAAAAATCAAGTCCTGACGGACGTTTCGCTCGATATACAAAAGGGCAGCTTTGTCGCGCTGCTCGGGCATAACGGTTCGGGAAAATCTACGCTCGCAAAATGCTTTAACGCGATAGAGCTTCCCGAGAGCGGCAGGGTAACGGTCGCGGGTCTCGATACCGCCGACGCGAAAAATCTTATCGAAATACGAAGCCGCGCGGGTATGGTTTTCCAAAACCCCGATAATCAGATCGTCGCGACTATCGTCGAGGAGGACTGCGCGTTCGCACTCGAAAATCTCGGCGTTGAACCGAGGGAGATACGCAGGAGAGTCGACGAAGCGTTGAAAACTGTCGGTATGTACGAATATCGGCTTCACGCGCCGCACAGACTTTCAGGCGGTCAGAAGCAGCGCGTCGCTATCGCGGGCATTCTCGCTATGCAGCCGGAATGTATAATTTTAGACGAGCCTACCGCAATGCTCGACCCGCGCGGCAGAAAAGAGGTTATCGAAACCATAAAACGCCTCAACCGCGAAAACGGCGTTACCATTTTGCTTATTACCCACTATATGGAGGAAGCCGCACAGGCGGACAGGGTGGTCGTTATCGACGGCGGAGAAATTATGCTCGACGGTACGCCGAAGCAGATCTTTTCACAGGTCCGGACGATGAAAAATTTGGGTCTCGACGTTCCGCAGGCTTCGGAGCTTGTCTGCCGTCTGCGGCAGGCGGGGTTTGACCTGCCGGGGGATATCATTTACGAGGACGAATGCGTGTCGGCGTTGGCGGAAATGCTTGAAAAAGCCGGCTGTCCGCGCAGAGGTGAAGGCTGATGGATTGGGTAGACGTTTTCTTTTATCCGCTCGGACGCATAAGCTTCTGGCTCGTCTCGTCGCTCACTATGGCGGCGGTCAGGTTCGTTACCGTATACTTTTACAGCATTTGGCTGCTCCCCCTGCCGCTCGGTCCGTACTTCTCGCTCGCCGACCCGCTCCCCGTTCTCGCGGGACTTATCGTTTATCTTCTTTGGGCATTGTACGGAAAAAAATCGGGAAAATGCGCTGAGCAAAAGCCGGTCAGGGTCAATTTTTCCAAAGCTCTCGCGCTTACTCTAACGTCAAAAACATTCTGGCTCGCGTGGGCGTTGAGCGGCGCAGCTTTGCAGTATGCGCTCAACCTTTCCGGCATCGCGATACCGATATTTACCATACTATGGCTGACCGTCATGCTGATACTTTTTATCGTTAAAAATATGAGAGGGTAGTTTTTTATGAGCATTATCAAAACCGAACAATTGTGCTATGTTTACGGCGAAAACACGCCGTTTCGCAAGGAGGCTGTCAAAAACGTCAGCATCGAGATAAATTCGGGCGAGACCGTCGGCATCATCGGGCACACCGGTTCGGGAAAATCTACGCTCATACAGCATTTTAACGGTCTGCTCAAGCCGTCCTCGGGACGGGTGCTCGTCGGCGGCGAGGATATCAACGCCGACAAAAAAAGCCTTAAACGGGCGCGTTTTACGGTGGGGCTGGTTTTCCAATACCCCGAATATCAGCTTTTTGAAGAGACCGTCGGCAAGGATATCGCGTTCGGACCGAAAAATATGGGTCTCGACAGCGCCGAGATCGACCGCCGCGTAAGGCATTACGCCGAGCTTGTCGGACTTGACGCGGAGCTGCTTTCCCGTTCGCCGTTCGAGCTTTCCGGCGGTCAGAAACGCCGCGCGGCTATCGCCGGGGTAATGGCGATGCAGCCGAAGGCTCTTATACTCGACGAACCTGCCTCCGGTCTCGACCCGCAGGGACGCGAGCGCATTTTCGAGATAATAAAGCGTTACCGAGAGGAAAACGACAGCGCGATAGTCGTTGTTTCCCATTCGATGGAGGATATAGCGCGTATCTCCGACCGCATTCTCGTAATGGATCGCGGCGAGGTCTTTTGCTTCGACACCCCGCCGAAGGTTTTTTCGCGCAGCAGGGAGCTTGAAGCGATAGGTCTCAGCGTGCCGCAGGTGACGAGGATATTCATGCGGCTGAGGGAAATGGGCTTCGACCTGCCCGAGGACGTTTATACAGTGAAGTACGCGGCGGAGGTTTTAAAGGACAAGTGCAATGACCGCTTTTGACGGAGCTCGGTCTGCCGGCGGTTTAAAATAACTTTGTTGACAAAAAATTTATTTTGCTATTGACAAGACCGAAAAAACGTGATATAATAAAATAAAGAGGACGACCGCCGCAAGCGGTGTCCTCCGAATTGTAAAGCATATATTTTTATATAGCCGTCAATTTTGGGGATTGGCGGCTATTTTCTTCCACTGTTGCTCAACTCTATTAATGCAACTATCAAGATAAGTAGTGTTAAAAGCTCCATTATAGTCATTCAGCTCACCTCCTTGCGGAGGAATGGATTTACCGCCTGCTTGTTTAGGTCGTCCTTAAATAATATTATAACACACCTGTCGAAATTTGTCAATATATCAAAAAAATTTATTTTGCTATTGACAAATCCGAAAATTCGTGCTATAATAAAATAAAGAGGGCGACCGTCGCAAGCGGTGTTCCTCCATTAACATTGCTTATTTTTTGAACAAGCCGTCGATTTCGGAGATCGGCGGCTTACTTTCTTTTATCGTTACTAAGTCTGATTATGTCTACAATAAGTATCAGTAATGATATTATCTCGATAACTGACATTTCACTCACCCCCTTGCGGAGGAAAGGATTCACCGCCTGCGCCTGTTTAGATCGCCCTTAAATAATATTATAACATACCTGTCGAAATTTGTCAATATATCAAAAAAATTTATTTTGCTATTGACAAATCCGAAAAAACGTGATATAATAAAATAAAGAGGACGACCGCCGCAAGCGGTATCCTCCGAAATTTACCAGCTATCATGGATAGCCGCCAAAGTGGAAGAGTGGCGGCTATCTTTTGTTATTGTGAAGTCTGATCAAATTAATGATAAGATCTATAAGTGCGATTATTTCTAATACACTCATTTCACTCACCTCCCTGCGGAGGAATGGATTTACCGCTACGCTTGTTTAAGGTCGCCCTTAAATAATATTATAACATACCTGTCGAAATTTGTCAATATAAAAATAAAATTTCTTCCAAAGCAAGGCAAATTTAGAATAAAGAAGGTGACGTATGCTAAAGGATATCACATTGGGGCAGTTTTTCCCGGGGGGATCGGCTGTTCATAAAATGGACGCGCGGGTCAAGCTCGTGCTTACTGTCGCGTACATCGTCATGCTCTTTTGCGCAAAGGGCATGGCGGGTCTCGGCGTGTGCGTTTTGTTCATACTTATCGGCTTCGCAGCTTCGCGGATACCGTTTAAAATGATGGGAAAATCAATAAAGCCCATAATCCCGCTGATACTTATTACCGCCGTGCTCAACATTTTTTTCATAAAAACCGGCGATGCACTTTTTAAATGGAAATTTATCCTGATAACCGACGAGGGCGTACACACCTCGATTTTTATGATAGTAAGGATAATCTGTCTGATAATCGGCTCATCGCTGCTGACCTACACGACCTCCCCGATAGATATTACCGACGCTATAGAACGGCTGCTGTCGCCGCTTAAAAAAATAAAGCTCCCGGTGCATGAGCTTGCAATGATCATGACTATCGCGCTGCGCTTTATACCGCTGCTTATCGAAGAGACCGACAAGATCATCAGCGCGCAGAAAGCCCGCGGTTCGGAGATCGACACCGGAACTGTTTCCCAAAAAGCAAAGGGTCTGCTGCCGGTATTTATCCCGCTGTTCGCGTCCTCGTTCAGGCGCGCGGACGAGCTGGCTGTAGCGATGGAATGCCGCTGTTACCGCGGCGGCGACGGCAGAACGCGCATGAAGCAAATGAAAACCACCTACCGCGACACCATAGCCTGCCTTTACACCGCAGCGTTTTTTGCGGCGGTCGTGGTTTTGAATTTTTGGATAAAATAAGTGTATGAAATTTTTTCTTCGCCTATTGACAAAAACTAAAAACCGTGATATAATATAAAAAAGGAGAACGACTGCGCAAGCGGTTATCCTCCATTTACAACTTGTATATTTATACTAAGCCGTCAATTGTGGGGATTGGCGGCTATTTTCTTCCACTGTTGCTCAACTCTATTAATGCAACTATCAAGATAAGTAGTGTTAAAAG
>CANQCJ010000127.1 GCA_947589205.1 uncultured Ruminococcus sp.
GCCGCTTTCACCGCCTTTTTCAAGTCAAGCTCGGCGGTCACCGGTATGCAAAAAACGGCGATACCCTTTTTCTCGCAGTCCTCGATGATACTATGAGCTTCGTCAAAATCCACCGTCTGAGCGTTTTTCAATATCCTGCCGTCTGCAAAGGTACAGCTTCCTTCTTTAAGAGCCGTCGCGCAGGAACGGATATTGTCGTAATGCTTTCTAAGCGTCCAGACGGCGCTTTTTCCGACGCCGCAGATCATTACCATCCAAAGCCAGTATATTCTTTTGTCGCCGTAGACCAACCTGTTCATTTTCCGCTCATCTCCCAAAGCAATATCGCGGCTGCCGAAGCGGCGTTGAGCGACTCGGCTCTTCCGCGCATTCTTATCGTGATCCTTTTGCCGCAAAGCTCCGCTTCATCTCGGCTCAGTCCCGCGCCCTCGTTCCCGACGACCACGGCGCAGCCGCCCGACATATCCGTATTTTTAATATCGTCCGCATTTTTATCGACGACGGCGGCATAGCTTTTTATCCCGCTTTTGTCAAGTATATCTACCGTTTCGCGCAGGCCTGCGGAAATAAATATCGGCAGCCTGAACGCGCTTCCCATCGCGCTTCTTAAAAGCTTGGGATTATACAGCTCGCAGCCGCCGGCAAGTATAACTCCGTCAATGCCGAGAGCGTCCGACGTGCGTATGACTGTCCCGATATTGCCGGGATCCTGCAAGCCGCAGAGGACGGCGTATTTTCCGTTTTTTCGCAAAGGGCAGCCTTCGCCGAGCATAACAGCCCAATGCCTGACGAGCGCGAAGATCCCCTGCGGGGAATCGGTATCGGAAAGCTTTTTCGCGATAGCTTGATTTATCAGGATATATTTTCCGCTGTCATCTTCAAAAAACGGCTTCGGGTCAATGTATTTATCATATTTTTCCAAAGCCTCTCTTGTCGCAAAGACCCTTTCAACGCTTATCCTGCCGTTATTTTCCTCGCTCAAAGCTTCAGAGCAGAGCCGCGCGCCCTCCAAGGCGGCGAGCCGGAGTTTTTCTCTGTGCTTTTTGCCTGAGGCTGCCTGTGCGAACAGCTTTACGGTACTGTTCGCGGTACTTTGAAGCTCCGTCACGCTTTACGCCCTCCTTTTTTCAGCCTGTCATAAAAACGCAAAAAACGCGCAGGCTTTAATTGCTCGCGCGTTATATTCGCTTATCAAAGCGCAGCCTTAGCCTGCTGTGCGATCGCGGCAAAGCCGTTGGGATCGTTTATGGCGATTTCAGACAGCATCTTTCTGTTAAGAGCGATACCCGCCTTTTTGCAGCCGTTCATGCATGTTGAATAATTCATTCCGTTGAGTTTAGCGGCGGCGGATATTCTTGTTATCCAGAGCCTTCTGAAATCTCTTTTCTTCTGCCGTCTGCCGATATAGGCATACTGACCGGATTTCATTACCGCCTGCTTAGCCATTTTAAAATGCTTGCTCTTTGCTCCGAAGTAGCCCTTTGCAAGCTTCAGCGTTTTATTTCTTCTCTTGCGAGTCATCATCGCGCCCTTGATACGAGCCATAATAAATTACCTCCTGATTTTTTTCCTTTAAGTCACCGATCAATTATAACGGCACGATTTACTTGTAAGGTATCAAAGCCTTGATATTCTTGATATTGCTGTCGTCGGCATAAGCCGCGCCGCGCAGTATCCTCTTGCGCTTGTGATCCTTTTGTGTCAGTCTATGTCTCTTGTTGATGTGCTGAAACTTCACCTTTCCGCTGCCTGTAACGGAAAAACGCTTCTTTGCACCCGAATGGGTCTTGATCTTAGGCATAATATTTATTCCTCCTTAATTTTTTACTTGTTCGGTTTCGGAGAAACGAACATAACATAGCTTCGTCCCTCCATCTTCGGCTGTTTGTCAACAACTCCGACCTCGGAAACAGCGTCGGCGAATCTTTTGAGCAGCTCCTCGCCGAACTGCGGGTGAGCGAGCGTCCTCTTATAGAAACGCACCTCTACCTTGAGCCTGTCGCCGCCCTGAAGGAATTTGACCGCATGATTGACCTTTGTTTCAAAGTCATGGGTATCTATGGTGGAGGACATCTTTATGACCTTAACGTCTATCACCTTTTGATTTTTTCTCGCTTCCTTTTCACGCTTGGACTGCTCAAAGCAGAATTTTCCAAAATCCATTATCTTGCAAACGGGCGGTTCTGCGTTCGGAGCTATCATGACAAGATCAAGATCCTCGTCATAGGCGCGTTCGATCGCGTCCTTTGTCGCCATGATACCGAGCTGGCTGCCCTGCGGACCAATGACTCTTACTTCCTTTTGGCGTATATCCTCATTGATCTTATAGTCTTTGTTGTTAATAACAGTACACCTCCGTGACAATAATAAAACGGACGCAGAATATCTTCTCTGCGTCCGCGCATAAGCATATCCGAAACGATCTTTAAATAAAGATACAAAAAGAAAATGCAAAAATTACGGCGACCTTTTTGCTGCCCGTTCAAAGGCGCGTGAAGGTGAGAACGCATAAAGACAGGTTCTGCTTTGTTCGCTAACTATTATACACCGTTTTGGCTGTTATGTCAATATAGAAATATGTAAATTTTTTGTGAACAAGAGCTTTCGATGATCGAAATTGGCTGCAAGAGGAGAAATTCAGAAATGAGATGTAAGATGTAAGAGGTTAGATCTCTAACCTCTGTCTCACCTCTTACCTCTCGTCTGAGCGCAGCTCAGACCTCTAACCTCTAAATCATTGATTTCTCATGCGGCGGTATTTTTCCATCGGGTCCTCGATGTCGTACTTTATCGACAGCGTGTCGTAAAGACTCAGATCCGCCTGCGGAACGGGTCCGGTCGGGTTGCCCATATAGTCCTCAAAGCCGTAGGAGGTTATGAATTTAACGGCGTTGCCGTTCATGCCGAGGTTGTTGAAAACGGTGGCGAGCTGGTCGCCGACGCCGTAAAGCTCTATAATAAAGTGTATAGTGTTTACAAAGATAGAGACTGCGCTCTGCGTAACGGCTTTTACCTTCTTTACGCTCTCATCATACATCTGCTGTACCATCATGATAGCTCTGCGGTTGTCGCGGCAGTCGGTGGTAGCGTCAAGATAATTTTCCAGATGATGGATTATCCATCTTTCTACCTTCTTGTTTGAAGCGCTGATAACGCGGGCGATGATCTTCTTGTCGAGATCCTTTTGTCTCCTCATGATGTGGTTTGAGAAAACCTCACGGTTTGAAAAGCCCTCGCCGAGACGCTCAACGGAATCCTGCAATACCGGCTGAAGCTCTGTGATGAGCCTTGTCATTTCGCGGCTGTACTGCATAGCTCCGGAGACCTCGGCGGTAAGGATATCGAGCAGCACCGCCAGAGCCTCGCCCTCGAGACCCTGCGCCTGCGCCTTAGTCTCGCCGCTCGCCGTACCCTTGAGTATATCGTCGATGCACATGGTGTCCTTTATCTCGTTGTAGAAGCGGTAGAAGTCCTCGAAATCAACGGCGATATCGTGATCCTGTATGTACTGCTCGACAAGGATAAGATCGACGGGCGTTCCGCCAAGCTCGTAAAGCTTTATCATTTCCGACATATCCTCCCACGCACGCGAGGTGACGAAATCGGGGGTAGCGTTCGGGTTGAGCTTTTTCTTTTCTATCATATCGTCCTCGGGGTCAACTCCGTAGAAATTGCCGGGGTTGAGCGTCAGGTAGGAAATAATAGAGGTATGGAGCTGTGCTTTGAGCGCAAATTCCTTCCAGCAGATAAAATCCGCTTCGCAGTCTACCTTTTTCAGACGGTCGAGGGTAGCGATATCAAATTCGGTAACGGCGTGGTTGTACTCGGGCGGGTTACCCGCGGTAGCGACTACCCAGCCCTCGGGTATCTGGTGCTTGCCGAATATCTTATACTGCAAAAACTGAAGCATCATAGGCGCGATAGATTTGTCGACGCAGTTGATCTCGTCGAGGAACAGCAGACCCTGTCTTATGCCCGTTTCCTCCATCGTCTCGTAAATATCCGCGATGACCTCGCTCATCGTACTTTCAGATACCTGAACGTTTTTACCGATAAAGTTCTTCTGAACGATCATCGGCTGACCTATAGCGGATTCTCTTGTCTGGTGGGTCATAGCGTAGGAAACGAGGTTTATCTGAAGATCCTGCGCGATCTGATCCATGATAGCCGTCTTTCCTATACCCGGAGGGCCCATAAGAAAGACGGGACGCTGACGTTCGAGCGGGATAAGATAATCCCCGTATTCGTCTTTGAGAAGATAAGAGCGTATCGCGTACTCTATCTGCTCCTTTGCTTCTTTAATATTCATAAAACTATACCTCCGTATCAAAAAATCGGGAAAGCTTACTCGCCCTTATGGGAAGATTTCACAACCCATTCATATATATATTATAATTCATACCTAAAAATTTGTCAACCGCCATTTAAAGCTTTGTAGGATTGTACAAACTTTTTTGCGTAAATATGTTGAATTTGCGAATAATTTATTTTTTTACTCCCCAAAATAATCTTTGTCAAAAAAACCCCTTGCAAATTCTCTCAAAAAGGTGTATAATTTAGAGGTGAGGGGTTTGAGCTAAGCTCAAACAGAAGTAAGAGGTTAGATAGAGGTTAGAGGTAAGAGGTTAGAGCTCTGACTTCCTTCACGCTGAGCGTTAAGCTCAGCGAAAAATCTACATTTGACTCTCACCTCTTACATCTCAAATAGGTTGAGCGCAAGCTCAACCGTTCTAACTTCTTGCAAATTCTCTCAAAAAGGTGTATAATTTAGAGGTGAGAGGTCTGAGCTGCGCTCAGACGAGAGGTAAGAGGTAAGAGCTCCGACCTCTGCGCTGAGCGTTAAGCTCAGCGAAAAATCTGCATTTGACTCTCACCTCTTACATCTCAAATAGGTTGAGCGCAAGCTCAACCGTTCTAACTTCTAACAGGGAAAGGATGATTTTATGCTGATGTGCTCAAAATGCAAAAAGCGGCCCGCCGTCGTGTTTATCTCCCAGATGGGTAAAAACGATAAGTCCGGCGGCGTTGGCAGAGGGCTTTGCATAGCCTGCGCTATGGAAGAGGGTATACCGCAGGTGGAAGAATATATGAAGCGAATGGGGCTTACCGAGGACGATATACGCGAGCTTTCGGAAGCGCAGATAGATATAGACGAGGGAGAATCCTTTGAACAGGGAGGAAGCAGCACGCTGCCGGAGATATTCGGAAATCTTATGGGAAGCGTTGAAAAGCTGTTCAACCAGACCATGCCCCCGGCAGAGCCGCTGCAAAACGGCGGGGATATGCCCGATCACGACACAAGAAGAATGCCGCGCGGCAGCAGGCGCGAAAAGCCGAATGCGATGCCGAAGCTGAAATATCTTAACGCCTACTGCACCGATCTTTCGCAGAAAGCCGCGGACGGAACGCTCGATAACATCATCGGGCGCGAGCGCGAGATAAGCAGGGTCATACAGATACTTTCGCGCAGGCAGAAGAACAATCCCTGCCTTATCGGCGAGCCGGGCGTCGGCAAGACCGCGATAGCCGAGGGTATCGCCCAGAAGATACAGTCAGGAGAGGTGCCCTACAGACTTGCGGATAAAAAGGTCTATCTGCTCGATATGGCTGCGCTCGTAGCCGGAACGCAGTTCAGAGGACAGTTCGAGAGCCGCTGCAAGGGTCTTATAGACGAGGTAAAGCGTCTCGGCAACGTCATACTGTTCATAGACGAGATACATTCGATAGTCGGCGCGGGGGATTCCGAGGGAAGCATGAGCGCGTCAAATATTTTAAAGCCCGCTCTTTCGCGCGGAGAGGTGCAGGTCATAGGCGCGACCACCTTTAAAGAATACAGAAAATATATCGAAAAGGACGCGGCGCTGGAACGGCGTTTTCAGCCGGTAACGGTAAACGAACCGAACATTGCCGACACGATAAAAATGCTAGGGGGCATAAAGAAATACTATGAAGCCCACCACCATATAACCGTCCCCGACGAAACGGTGCGGCTTTGCGCGGCGCTTTCGGAAAGATATATAACCGACCGCTATCTGCCCGACAAGGCGATAGATCTGCTCGATGAGGCCTGCGCGTATGCTTCGACGAGAAGCCGCGAGCTGGAGCGTTTGCAGTGGCTGGAAAACGACAGAAAGGCCGCCAGGGAGGAGCTTGAAGCCGTCGAGTCTCAGCCGGAGCAGCAGCAAAACGAGCCGGACTATGAGCGTATAGCGGAGCTTAAAATGAAATGCTTGAAGCTCGATTCGGAATACGAGGAGCTAAAGCCGAAAGCCGACGCGGCGATAGTTACCGAGGAG
>CANQCJ010000128.1 GCA_947589205.1 uncultured Ruminococcus sp.
CTGCGGACAATGGTTGAACGAACAAATGCCGGTAAGAAATTACTTGCAGAACTGAAATAAAAGTGAGGAAGCAAAGGATTTTTTTCTTGAAGCTATGATGAATTCCGGCGGCTCAGAGCGTGACCGTTACACGGGCATATATATTCAGCTTGAAAACGGTCTTGATTTTTGCACAGACGAGGAGGTGTGAACATTGAACAAACAGTTTGATTTAAATGCAATACTGTCAGCACCTGCGATATAGACCGTACAGCAGATACCTTGTGACAAGCTGCGTCCTTATCACAACTACAAATTTTAGATTTTTTATCCGAACAGGCGGCGGTCATTGTGCTGAAGTAGGTTATGAATTAAATGACGATGGGGAGGACAGTCCGAGAGTTGTTGGGAAGGTCACAGAAGGAACGGAAACGGCTTCTGGCGGGGCTTCAGGTGTTGACAGTGAAGTTATACACCCGACACCGCTTTAAGAGTTTCTGACAGCCGTTCGGGAGCGTCTGAGAGCAGTCCTTTGCCGATCATCGCAGTAGCTGTGGTTGTTACAGGTGTCGGAGTCGGCGGGTTATTTATTTTGAAAAAGAAAAAGTGAGGTGCAGCTATGATTTTTAGGAGCAAAGTATTTGTAAATGGCGAGCCTTTGTGGTCGCTTGATACAGACACACAGACGGTCACGCACATTCACCCTAAGACGTTCAAGGTCGAAAAACACAGATTTTTTCACGATTACATACGCTACCATCTGCATTATATTGAAGAATACGCACCCGAAAGACTTCAAAGGCTTGTTGACAATGGGAAGATTTTTCGATATCTGACCGATTTTGACAACAAGTTTTTTTATACTTATGATTTGAGCCGGGAGGATGCTACTCCCGGCTCGTTATTTATCAAATATGACCTTTTGTTAATTTTGAAATAAGTTCATGTACATCTTTATTTCTTCCAATTGTGAACAGGAAAATTGCATTGGGAACCACAACACATATCACCGTTCTTATTACAAATTTCACAAAGCTATATCCTACCACCATATGGTAACAAAGAAAATATGTAAGTAATCCCGCTGCCGCTACAACTAAGCATTGTATAGACAAACGTTTGAGATAGTCTCGTGGATTATCTCTAAAATACTGTTTGAACAATATTCCGAGCAACCAAGGATAAGATATGCAGACTGCCGTACACAACGTTGCAAATACTACACCGTCAAGTCCGAAGAAATGAACAAGTATAATATCGCCTATTATATTCAAAATTGAAACAACATATGGTCTGAATTTGCCATACCACCACATTCCGGCTGCATCGCGATACAAGACCAGAATATCAACCATTTTCCATCCAAAGAAATAGACGCCAAACATAATTACAGTTGCATTTGAGAGGAGATATTCTTCACCAACCCATATTCTCATAAACGGTTGGAAAAGACATATCATTGATATAGAACAAAATCCTGATATCCAGACAAATAAAGAAGTGATCTTGTTAAAATCCCTATAGTTTTTTTCAAGGCTTTCAGTTACCATACTGTTGCCGACACTCGGGCGGATCGATTCAAATATTACCATAACCAGATTGCGCACAGCGCTTATTATCAAGTAATAATTATTGTAACAGGCAACGGCGGTCAGACCTAACGAAGCAGAGATCACAATAGAGTCGGTCGATAGTAAGACCGTTGCTCCGATCTTTTCTCCGACAAGTGCAAAAACATTTTTGTATATCGCTTTTAATTCCGCCTTTTCAAGCGATCCACGGCATTTATATTGCGGATACAGCTTGTCAACTACTATTGACTGTACAATATTTGTTATCACCGTAAATATCGGGCTTAAAATAATATATGCCATATAATTTTTCATCAAGCAAAGTACGGCAAGCTGAGATCCGTACATAACGAAATTAACATATATGATTATCTTGTTGGATATATCCAATCTTTGAGAAGCCGTAAGCAATGCGCCCTTATATGCAAACGCAAAATATCCTATGACCGTTTTCAGCAAAAACACAAGATATAACGCATAAACATTTATATCCTCCGGCACATCGCCATTTATAAACGACCTGACAAAAGGGAGAAGAACAAGACCAAGCGTCAGAATAATGCAGCCTACTATGCGATATACTTTTTTATAGAAATTTAACAGCGCACATACCTTATCGTCATCTGCTTCCGCTATAGGCTTGTACATACTGTAAACAAGCGCAGAACCAAAACCGAGCTCGCTGATACTTAACATCATCAGAACAGAAGTAAACAATCCGTCAAGACCCGCGTATTCCATGCCGATCTTTTTGATGATGACCGTTCTTATTATGAACGGGAAAATTATCATTATTATTCGGCTTGCGATACCCCATACAGTATTTCTTATCGAATTTTTCAGACGTCCGTCCGGCATTATAACACCTCTGTTATATAAAAATTTTATATTTCAAGCACCCGTTTTTTTGTAATTATATATGTTATATTATTGTAAATTTCCTCGGATAAAATCTATAGTTATTTCTATTCCCTCTTCAAAGCTTACCTGCGGTTTCCACCCCGTATCTGATGAAAGCGATTCAATATCCGCGCATATATTCATGACCGCATTTTCAGGGTATGGAATATCGCCGATTCCCAGTGGCAGGGACTTATCTATTTTATCTCTCATTATCTCGATATACTCCCTCAGCGGACGTTTTACCCCGCTGCCGAGGCAGTAAACGTGATTGCCGGTTACTTTTTCACCGATCAGATATAAAGCGCGTCCTGCATCCTCGCTATATAAATAATCCCACATCTGTTCGGCGGGCGTATAAGATACCTTGTCTCCATTCAACATTTTTGAAATTGATGACATTATCATTGACGATGCCTTATCATATTTCCCGTAAACGCTGAACACCCTCGCCCAAATGCAGGATATATCAAGACCTTCAGCTTCCAGCATCGCCATTTTACCTGCTGCATATTTAGCAATCCCGTACGCCGTGCATGGATTTACATTTGAATCAGGAGACTGCTTATCAAGATCAGATATTCCGTATTCTGCCTGTGAACCTGTGGCAATAAATTTCGTACACCCAAGGCATTTAGCAGATCTCAAAGCATCAAGAGTATATCTTATATTATTATTCTGACCTGTTACGCTTACTGCTCTTTTAGTGCCGGTTCCGTCCCATGCCATATGATAAAATATATCACAGGTATCGCTGATCATGCTATTAAGATTTTCGTAATTACTTATTTGACAATAAACCTTAATGATTCTCTCATCGGTTGGAAGTCGGCTCAAATTCGGGCTTGCTTCCCTTACGACTGCATATATTTTTTCTATTCCGTTTTTAAGATATTCATCTATTGTCGCCAAGCCGAGCATACTTGTCGCGCCGGTTATTACTATTTTTTTCAATTCAGCTTTACACCTCATTCACAAGCGGAATATACATATTTTGTTTAAGCTCTTCTCTCGATAAAAACGGTGCCATATCTTCAAGCGGTGCGGAAACCATTTTGCCGTTTTCAAGACGCTTGCTTGCCGCCTTTGGCTCTGTTATCTGCTCTTTTGAAAGCATCATCTCACAAATGCAAGCGGAATTCTGCGAAAGCGCCCAGCTTATTGCATCGTCAATATCTGCTGAGCTTTCACATCTTCTGAAGCTTATCCCGTATGCATAGGAGATCTTTTGAAGATCGGGGAAACTCAGATCTCCGCTCTCTTCTCCGACGCCTACAAGCGGTTTGCCGAAATATGTATTTTGTGTCATACGAATCGAATGGTATCCTTGATTATTCATAACAAAAATAATTATCGGAAGCTTATTATGAACGATAGTCTGAAACTCCTGAATATTCATTTGTAGGCTTCCTTCTCCGGTTACAAGAACGGTTTTACGTCTTCCGGAGGCTATACACACTCCGATAGCTGCAGGCAGACAATAGCCCATAGCAGCCGTGGACGGATTTGTGATGAATCTCATACCTTCTGTTATATATGAAGCCTGACTGCCAACAACGCGCGAAGTCCCGACGCTTACTACCAATCTGTCGGATTCTGTCAGGTGGTGTGTCATTCTATCAAAGAAAGCATATATGTTCGGCTTTTCATCATCATAATGCCTTTTCAGGACGACAGGATATTTTTTTCTCCATTCCTGACACTTTTTGACCCATTCGTCCTTTGCCGACAATGGATTTGAAAGCTTTCCAAGAAGGCCGCAAATAAGCTCTTTGACATCGCAGCATATTTTAATATCCGCATTTATGCTGTCTTTTTCGAGCTCATCTGGGTCGATATCGTTTACTATTTTGTATGCTGCTCTTGCCCAACCTTCGTAGTTAAAACCGGTCTGAAAAAGGCTTAATCTGCTTCCGAAAGAAATAAACAAATCGGAATTTTGTACGGCAAAATTACCTGATCTGTCCCCTGTTGTACCGCTTCTTCCGACGTAAAGATGATGGTCAGAAGATATAGCATCAACGCTGCTCATACCTGTGACAACGGGAACATTCAGCTTTTCTACAAGCTTGAGCATTTTATTATGCGCGCCTGCAAGCCTTACTCCGTTGCCGATAAATAAAACCGGACGCTCGGAATGGCTGATTTTATCAATAATACGATTAAGCGTATCATCGTTTATCCTACTAATATTTTGCGGCGGTTCAAAGCCTTCAAGATCATCTGTTTCTATTATTGCACTTTGCACATTTTGAGGAATATCCAGCCAACAGGGTCCGGGGCGTCCTTCATATGCCAAATAAAGCGCTTTTTCAAGGCAGTAACGTATTTTTGTCGGATCGGTCACAAGCTCACAATATTTCGTCATATTTTTTACCGTTCCGATAATATCAAACTCCTGTACTCCCCTTGTTCTCAATTTGAGACCTGAAGTATATACGGTCGTGTCCAGTCTTGCTTGTCCCGAAATAACGAGCATAGGAATGGAATCCATCCAACCGCATACTACACCTGTTATGGCATTAGTAGCACCCGGACCTGTCGTCACACAAACAGCCGCGATTTTATTGTTTACCCGTGCATAGGCTTCCGCTGCCATAGCGCATGCCTGTTCATGATGATTGTATGTACATTTAATTCCAGGGTGATGTCCGAAAGAGTCATTAAGATACATCGCGCCGCCGCCGGTTACAGTAAATATATCCGTGACACTATGTCTCACAAAAAAATCTGCTACATAATCTGACAAACGAATTTTCATATAATCTCCTCGAATTTAAAGACTTACCGCTTCCTTCACCTTTTCCGCCATAAAATCTATCATCTCATCGGTCATTCCCGGATACACACCCACCCAGAAAGTGTTGTTCAAAATGAATTCCGTATTTTCAAGATCTCCCACAACTCGGTAAGCATCGGTGCCTCTGATTTGGTCGAAACACGGGTGTTTAATGAGATTGCCGCTGAACAGAAGGCGGGTCTGAACATTGTGATCCTCTATGTATTTTGTGACCTTGTTTCTGTTAAGTCCGCTTTCGGGTCTGACCGATATCAGAAAACCGAACCAAGACGGGCGGCTGTTTTCGGCAGCTTCTGGTAGGATAAGCTTATCACTCACTACTTCAAGAGCCTTTCTTAATCTGTCCCAGTTGTGACGGCGGCGTTCGATAAAATACGGGAATTTTTTGAGCTGCTCAACACCTATCGCCGCCTGCATATCCGTGACTTTAAGGTTGTAGCCGAAGTGACTGTAAACGTATTTGTGGTCGTAGCCCTTCGGCAGCTCGCCGAACTGTCCGTCAAAACGGTGTCCGCAGAAGTTATCGCGTCCCGACGGACAGATACAGTCACGTCCCCAATCACGGTATGATAAAATAAGTCTGTGAAGCAGCGGATCGTTCGTATAAACGCAACCGCCTTCGCCCATTGTCATATGGTGCGGCGGATAGAAACTGCTCGTGCCGATGTCACCCCAAGTACCGGTAAATTTCGTCACGCCGTCAATTGTATACTGAGAACCGAGCGCATCACAGTTGTCTTCGACAAGCCAAAGACCATGCTTGTCACAAAATGCTTTGACCGCTTTTATATCAAACGGATTGCCTAATGTGTGGGCTATCATAACGGCTTTTGTTTTCGGGGATAATGCTTCTTCAAGCTTTGTCACGTCAATGTTGTACTGCGGAACTGTAACATCTACAAAAACCGGCACTGCGCCGTATTGAATGATCGGTGTGACCGTTGTCGGGAATCCGCAGGCAACGGTTATTACCTCA
>CANQCJ010000129.1 GCA_947589205.1 uncultured Ruminococcus sp.
TAAGGTGTCGATGCTTTTGGGCGGAGCGGCGGATTATATGACAAAGCCGTTTGAAACGAGCGAGCTTTTGGCGCGCATAACCGTTGCTTTAAGAAAAAACGGAGCGTTGAGCGCAGAGGAGCTTACCTATAAAGACCTGACGCTTTTTCCCGAAACGCTCACGGCTAAGATAGGTGAGACCGCTGTAAGGCTTACGAGAACGGAATGTGCGATATTAAAGCTTCTTATGAGCGACCCCCAAAAGCCTGTCGGCAAAAGCCGCATACTCGAGCGCATAAGCTTTGACACTCCCGACTGCACCGAGCGTTCCTTAAAGCAGCACATCAGCAATATAAGAAAAAAGCTGTCGGCAGTCGATGGCGTCGACTATATCGAAGCCGTTTACGGTATCGGCTTTAAAATGAGAGATTAGGGGCAGCACCGCACAGAGACCGGCTTCACCTTTGTACGCCAGCTGCTTGCATTTTTCCGCCATATTGCCCAATTCCTCCTTGAAATACGTCAGTATTCCTGCGTCGTCATTGAACAATCTGGCGGAAAATCTGACTGCGCATCTGACGCACAATCCCCGTGCTGTGCTGCCCCTAAAATTTTGACCAAATCTTGACCTTTTCTTTACCGCTTTCTTGACCTTTTTATGTTATTATAAGGTCAAAGGAGGAATAAAAAATGGAATATGTTCTTGAAACAAGATCGCTTTGCAAAAGCTATCGGCATTTTAAGGCGCTCAACGGTCTCGATATGCACATACCCAAGGGCGCGGTGTACGGCTTTGTGGGGCGCAACGGCGCGGGCAAAACTACGCTGATAAGACTTATCTGCGGCTTGCAGCCGCCCACAAGCGGGGAGTTTACCCTTTACGGCGCAAAAAATACCGGCAGCGATATTTACAAAGCGCGCAGAAGAATGGGGGCGGTCATAGAAACGCCCTCGGTGTATCAGTCGATGACCGCGCGGGAAAATTTAAAGCAGCAATACCGCATTCTCGGCTTGCCGGACTTTAACGGCATAGACGAGCTTCTGACGCTTGTCGGATTGAGCGAAACCGGCAGGAAAAAGGTCAAGGATTTTTCTCTCGGAATGCGCCAGCGTCTCGGCATAGCGATAGCCCTCTGCGGCGACCCGGATCTGCTGATACTTGACGAGCCGACAAACGGTCTCGATCCGCAGGGAATAATCGAGATACGCGAGCTTATTTTAGAGCTTAACCAAAAGCGCGGCATAACGGTGCTTATCTCCAGCCATATCTTAGACGAGCTTTCCCGCCTTGCGACCCATTACGGCTTTATCGACAACGGCAGGCTTGTCAAGGAAATAAGCGCGAAGGAGCTTGAAGCGCTCTGCCGAAAGTGCGCGAGGGTGACGGTGAGCGATATTTCGATACTTGCGCTGACGCTCGATAAAATGGGCTTAGAGTACAAAATTCTGGACAATAAGACCGCCGACATCTACGCTCACCCGAATATAACAAGGCTGACTCTCTCGCTTGCCGAAGCGGGCTGCGAGCTGTTGAGCTTTGAGGAGCGCGATGAAAGTCTTGAAAGCTTCTTTATCTCTCTTGTGGGAGGTGAGCGGCAGTGATAAAGCTTTTAAGAGCCGACCTTGCGCGGCTTTTTAAGGACAAAATTTTTTACATAGCACTTATTTTCAACTTCGGTTTCGCGGCGTTTATAGTAATGACGAGATATTTTGATTCTTTGGAATATCAACATTATATAAACATACCCGATGATTTTTTGTTTGTCGGCACGGAATATATCGGCATAGTTATCGCTATTTTATCCGCTTCGTTTATCGGAACGGACTATTCGAGCGGCGTTATCAGAAACAAGCTCACATCGGGACACAGGCGCATAAGCATATATTTTTCCGAGCTTTTCACCGGTATCATCGCAGCAATAATTATCTATCTTGCATTTATGGCAGCCGTATGCCTTGCAGCCGCTTTGGGATTTACTGCAAGCTTTAGAAACGATATCAAGGATATTGTAAAAACGATATTCATTGTTATCCCCTCTATTGCCGCGTTTACCGCGTTTTTTACTGCGATAGATCTCCCGATCGCGAGCCGCACCGCTTCGCTGATAGTCGGCGTATGCCTTGCGTTAGGTATGATAATAAGCGTTTCAGCGCTCAAATTTCATCTTTCGGCAGACGAATACAGGCAATTGCCGGTAGAGGTGACCGAGTACGGAAATGAGCCGAAAACAGAACCGCAGTATGAAAAAAATCCCGCATATGTTGACGGAGCAAAAAGAAAGGTCTTTCAGGCGATATACGACATACTGCCGAACGGACAGTTAGTAGATATAAATGAAGCGGTAATTTATTACAAGTTAGATAAATTCAACGGAAAAAAACAGATGCTTTTTGCTTTTTCGGAGATCGTTGTTTTTACAGCGTTGGGAATTTTGGTCTTTTTAAAAAGAGACATAAAATAAGGGGGGTAAAAGCTTATGATGCGTATTTTTCGAGCGGAGCTTTACCGCCTTAAAAAATCGAAATTTTTTTACATCGTCTGTCTGATAATGATAGCCTACACGCTCAACATGACGGCGTTCAGCGACTATTCTAAGCCGAAAATGGAGGACGGATTGTTTATCGCGACACCGTTCACAGGTCTGTTGGTCGGCATATTCGCTTCGCAGTTTTTAGGCGAGGAGCTTTACGGCGGAGCAATAAGAAACAAGCTTGCCGGCGGCTGCAGGCGCGTATCGTTCCTGCTTTCGGAGCTGCTGATTTTCTTTATTACGGCTTCGAGCGTATTTAACATTTCATTTTTGACCGCCCTTATTTCCGGAGCGGCAAAGGGCTACAAATTTGTCTTTTCCTTACCGGTGATACTGTCGCATTATTTCACCTGCCTGTGTTCGATATTTTTAATATCCGCGCTGACACTTTTTGTCTGCCTTTGCGTACACAAGGAGATATATTCTCTGATAATATGCTTTGTAATTTTCCTCGTGCTTTCAAGCATGGGCAGCAGCTCCTTCCGCAGCTTACAGCAGCCGGAATACAGAGAGCCGTACCCGTTCGAAACAGAAACAGAGCCGGTAAAAAATCCGCTTTATATAAGCGGAACAAAACGAATGCTGAACAAGCTTTTCGTTCTGACCGACCCGTACGGACAGACGAGCTATGAATATGACGGCATATTTGACAGAGCGGCTTCAAACGAAAAAACAGACTCGCCGAGAGTATTTTCCTATCCGTATGTTGTCATTCCCTGCTTTGCCGCCGCTGAAAGCGCGCTGCTGATTTTTGCGGGAATGGCGGTATTCAGAAAAAAGGACTTAAAATAGTTTGATTGGGGAGAGCGTGATTTGGTTTATTGTCTTGTCTGCATATTTTTTACAGCTGTTATTTTGCTTGGTATAAAGCTTATATTGATAAAAGCTTCGTTAAGAGAAATAAAGCGCGCGTTTGAAGAAAAGCTTGAAAGCGAGACCAACACGCTCATCGACGTTTCAAGCGCGGATAAGGACGTCCGCGCGCTTGCTTCCTCCATTAATTCTCAGCTGAGACTGTTAAGGAGCGAACGGCTGAGATTTCAGCGCGGAGATATAGAGCTAAAGACAGCCGTTACGAATATTTCCCACGATCTGCGAACGCCGCTGACGGCGATAAGCGGGTATATCGACATTTTGGAAAACACCGAGCTTACCGAAGCCCAGCGCGGCTATGCCGGGATAATACGCGGCAGAACGAAGCTTATGAAGCAGCTCACCGAGGAGCTTTTCGATTATTCGGTGATACTTTCCTCGGATACAAAAATATCTCAAAAGGAAACGATAAGACTCGACCGCGCGCTTGAAGAGAGCATAATGAGCTTTTACGGCGCGCTGAAGGAAAAGGGGATAGCGCCTATTGTTGAGATCGCCGAGACGCAAAGGACAGTCTATGCAGAGCCTGCGCTTATTTCGCGGGTTTTTTCAAATATACTTTCAAACGCGGTAAAATACAGCGACGGAGATCTTGAAATAAAAATGAGCGAGATCGGAGAGATAACCTTTACAAACACCGCAAAAACGCTCACCCCCGCCGATACCGCGCGGCTGTTCGACAGATTTTACACGGTGGAGACCGCGCGGGGTTCGACCGGCTTGGGGCTTTCCATAGCCCGCACGATAGTTTTGCAGCTTGGCGGCGATATAACCGCAGTGCTCAACGATTCAAAACTGACTATACGTCTTGTTTTATAAAAATACCGCACCTTAACCAACGCAATGCACAGGCTTTAAGGTGCGGTAAATTTTTTTGCAGAAAAAATATTTAGAAAAAACTTGTTTTTTTTCAGCAGTGCTCCTCCAGCCAGCGTGAAGCGAGATGAGCAAAAGCCGCGCTTCCAACATAAAGTATCGAATCGTCAAATCTTACCTTCGGGTTGTGCTGGGAATAGCGGTAGCCGTCAAGTGAGCTGCCAGCGGTCAGGAACATACTTACAGTGGGTACCTCGTGGCTTACAAATGCAAAATCCTCGCTGCCGCCGCCCGCCTTGCCGCCCGAGACCGCCGAAAGATCTATAGCGCGCTGACCGGGAAGCTCGGAGACGTATTTGAAAACGTCCTTACAAAGCGCGGGGTCGGTGTACATACACGGACAGTAATCGTAAAATTCCGTTTCTGCCTGACACCTGTACGCCGCCGCGATGCCGGAGCTTATCTCGGATATGCGCTTTCTTATCAGCTCGCCGGTCTTGTTTTCGGGGTCGGTGGTGCGGATAGTGCCCCACATTTCGGCGGTGTCGGGAATAATATTAGACGCGCTTCCTGCCTTGAAGCAGCCGGTGGTGAACACGCCGAAGCTGTTTCCGTCAAGCTCGCGGCTGTTTATCTCCGCAAGAGCTATGTGTATATGAGCCGCGGCGGTTATCGGGTCGATAGATTCGTGAGGAACAGAACCGTGGCCGCCCTTGCCCTTTACGGTTATGTGATACTGCTCGCAGGAGGTCGAGGTAACTCCGCCGCCTGCTACGAGAAATTTTCCCGACGGCAGCGGCATACCCGCGGTAACGTGTATCATAGCCGCCGCGTCGACGTGCGGAGCTTCGAGCAGACCGGAAGCAAGCATATCGGGCGAACCCTGAAAGATCTCCTCGGCGGGCTGAAATTCTATTTTTACGCAGCCCTTAAGCTCGCTCTCGTGTTCTTTAAGAAGCTTTGCCGCGCCGAGAAGCATAGCGGTGTGCATATCGTGTCCGCAGCCGTGCATTTTTCCCGCGTTTTTGCTTTTATACTCAACGTCCGCTTCTTCATCAATCGGCAGCGCGTCCATATCGGCGCGGAGCAGGATAGTTTTTTCGCCGCTGCCGACAAGTGCGACAAGACCCGCCCTGCCCATACGCTGCGGCTGTAAGCCGTATTCCTCGAGCTTTCGCTCGACAAGCTTTAAGGTCTCGTCAAGCTCAAAGCCCACCTCGGGAGCTTGGTGAAGCGTTCTTCTGATATCGACAAGCTGCCGCTGAAGCACTTCGGCTTCTTTAAGTAAATTTTCCGCATTCATTTTTTTATGCACTCCTTTTATTTTATAAAAACAAACTGCTCTGCTTCAAAAAGCGTTCTCGGGTCAAAGCAGGGCTTTGTCCAATCGTCTATGCCGTGCTCGGCTTTAAAAAATACCGCGTGTCTGCCGGTAAGCGTTTTGCACTCGGCGCGGTATATGCCGTCAGCCGTACCGATCTCGCAGACGCCGATCTCCTCGCCGTTATCATAATTATCCGCAATTATGCGTATTCTGCATTTTACGCCCGTTCCGCGCACCTTTATGCAAAGGCGCATGGTCTCTCCGGTAAAATCGTCGCCGAAATCAAAATACTTATAGCCGAAAATGCAGCCGTCTGTGATGTTAGCTATAACGCGGGTGAAAATATCCTTTTCGGTAATAAAGCAGCCGCCCTTGAGCACGCAGGCGATCTCCGCAGGGGTGAGTTGATACGGGTCGAGCGAATCCTGAAAGCCGAGTGAGGTCATTTCGACGGGCGGGATAGTGCCGTCAGGAAGTATATTTATTTTTTCGGCGCAGGCGCGGCGGGAGGTTATGGTGTTGTTGGTCATTTTGTGGTAAAAAATATACCATTGTCCGTTTATGCAGCAGAGCGAGCCGTGGTCGTTTCCGCCGGGGTAGTCAACGGAATTGTCGATG
>CANQCJ010000130.1 GCA_947589205.1 uncultured Ruminococcus sp.
ACGGTCGCTTACGAGCAGGCGGAGCTTATTTTGGTCTGCAAAAAGCTTTACGAGGCAGACATCGAGGCGAAGGGATTTTCGGACAAAAAACTCGACGATGAAAATTATCCGCAAAAAGACTACCACCGCGCTTACATAGCGCAGATCGTTAAAGCCTACAAAAAATAATTTTTTCGCGGTCCTTCTGCAAATA
The DNA here is from genome assembly GCA_947589205.1 of uncultured Ruminococcus sp. Taxonomy (GTDB): domain Bacteria; phylum Bacillota; class Clostridia; order Oscillospirales; family Ruminococcaceae; genus YE71. The sequence goes on from CANQCJ010000130.1 coordinate 194, forward strand.
AAATGCGATGGACCGTGATTTTTTTCTTGAAAAAATTTTCACTTTATGCTATAATTGTTTTTTGAAGGGAGCTGAAAAAATATGTATAAAATTTTTATCGCAGAGGACGACGAGCTTATAAGAGACGAGCTTAAAACGCTGCTGGAAAACGCGGGGTATTCCGCCGCTGCGGCGGACGATTTTGACGATGTATGCGCACAGATCTTATCCTCCGGCTGCGACCTTGTGCTTATGGATATAAACATTCCCGGAGAAAACGGCGAAACGCTGCTGCGAAGGCTCAGAAAGAGCTGCAAAACGCCCGTTATAATGGTAACGAGCAGAGCTGACGAGGCAGACGAGCTTATCTCGATGAGCTTCGGCGCGGACGACTATATCACCAAGCCCTACAACCCCGCGATACTGCTTTTAAGGATCTCCGCCGTGCTGAAACGCTGCGGCAAAGCTCAGCAGCGTTCCTACCGCGGCTTTGAGGTCAACTCGGCTAAGGGCTGTCTTGACAACGGGGAAAGGGAAATTATACTTACAAAAAACGAAATGATAATTTTCCGCGAGCTTCTCGATTCTCTCGGCGAGATAGTCACCCGCGACCGCCTTATGACCGCGCTGTGGGATAACGACGAATACATAAACGACAACGCGCTTACCGTAAACATCAGCCGCCTGCGCGCAAAGCTGTCCGAGCTTGGATTTGACGGCGCGATAGAGACGAGGAAAAAACAGGGGTATGTGTTAAAATGAATTTTAAAGAATTTTTAGCCGACAAAAAATTATCCTGCGCTCTTGCTGTCATCGCTTTGCTTACAGATATCTGCTTCATGCGCGCATACGGTGTGCCTTGGGAGGTCGTATTATTTTGCACGGCGGTTTTGATGATCGCGCTTTTTATCGCGCTCATGGTGAGCTTTCTTAAAAAAAGAAGCTTTTACAATACGCTTAACGAACGCCTGGAGCAGCTCGACAAAAAATATCTCGTCTGCGAAACGCTGGATACTCCCGCGTTTATCGAAGGGAAAATATTGTGCAATGCGCTCTACCGCACCAACAAGGCTATGTGCGAGGAGATAGATATTTACCGCCGAAGCATAAGCGAGCTTGCCGATTTTGTAGAGCTTTGGGTGCATGAAATAAAGCTGCCGCTCTCCTCGCTCGAGCTTATGCTTTATAACAGCGGTTACACCGACAAAAGGGCTCTTAAACAGCTTAGAAGAATAGACGGCTGCATAGATACCGTGCTGTACTATTCGCGCGCAGAAAACGCCGAAAAGGATTATATAATAAAGAACGCTTCACTGCGCGGAGCGGTCGCCGAAGCGGTCAAAAAGCTTCGGGAGGATATGCTTCTGAGCGGCGCGGAGCTTGATATGGAGCTTAGCGACGTAAGTGTTATGACCGATTCAAAATGGCTGACCTTTATTTCCGAACAAATCCTCTCAAACAGCCTTAAATATTTATCTCCAAAACGCCCCGGAAAAATAAAAATTTACTGCAATGAGCAGGACGGCAGAACGCTTCTTGTTTTTGAGGACAACGGTATCGGCATAAGCTCAAACGACCTGGCGAGGATATTTGAAAAAAGCTTTACCGGCGAAAACGGCAGAACGGGGCAAAGGTCTACCGGTATGGGGCTTTATATCGTAAAAACTCTCTGCGTCAGGCTCGGTCACTCGCTTAACGCGCAAAGCGTAAAGGACGAATACACAAGAATAACTATCGGCTTTGCCAAAAACGATTTTTATAAATTCTGATGTTACAAAATTGTAATGCTGCGTAATATTAAACTATCGACAGAGCTTCTTATTTGAAGTATAATGAATGTACAAAAGTAAAGGAGGCGGCAAAATGGAGCTGCTTAAAATTGAAAGGATAGAAAAGTATTACGGCAGCAGATCTAATCTGACTAAGGCGATAGACGGTATTTCCTTTAGCGTTGACAAGGGCGAATTTATCGCGATAATGGGGGCTTCGGGCAGCGGGAAAACTACCCTGCTCAACTGCGTTTCGACTATCGACCGCGTTACCTCGGGTCATATTTATCTCGAGGGAAGGGACATCACCTCGATAAAGGGCAAGGAGCTTAACAAATTCCGCAGGGAAAAATTAGGGTTTATCTTTCAGGATTTTAATTTGCTCGATACGCTTACGGCTTATGAGAATATTTCTCTCGCGCTGTCTATCCAAAAGCTCGATCACAAAAAAATTGACGCGGCTGTAAAAGCAAGCGCGCGTCAGCTCGGTATCACCGACGTGCTGGACAAATACCCCTACCAGATGAGCGGCGGTCAGAAGCAGCGCGTGGCTTCGGCAAGAGCACTTGTAACAGACCCCGCTGTCGTTCTTGCCGACGAGCCGACCGGCGCGCTCGATTCAAGATCGGCAAGAATGCTGCTCGAACGCTTCAGCTATCTTAACGATGAGTACGATGCGACTATCATGATGGTGACGCACGATTCGTTCACCGCAAGCTACGCGCAGAGAGTGCTCTTTATAAAGGACGGAAAAATTTTTCACGAGATCATAAAGGGAACGGACTCGCGCAAAGCCTTTTTCGACAAGATAATCGACGTTATAACTCTGCTCGGAGGTGACGTAAGCGATGCTCTTTAAGCTGACTCTGGGCAACGTAAAGCGAAGCCTGCGCGACTACGCCGTTTACTTTTTCACGCTCGTTATCGGCGTTTCGATATTCTATGTTTTTAACGCGATAGATTCCCAGACGGCGTTTTTAAAAATGAACGAAAGCACCCGCGACATCGTACGGCTTCTTGTGAATATGCTTTCGGGCGTGAGCGTTTTTGTGTCGGCGGTGCTCGGTCTGCTGATAGTTTACGCAAGCAGATTTCTTATGAAGCGCAGAAGCAGAGAATTTGCGCTTTATCAGCTCCTCGGAATGAGCAAGGGACGTATTTCGGCGATACTGCTGACAGAATCGCTCTTTATCGGTCTAAGCTCGCTCGGCGCGGGACTTGCGGTCGGTATCGGTCTTTCGCAGCTCATGAGCGCACTCGTGGCGGATCTTTTTGAAGCGGATATGAGCGATTATCATTTTACGGTATCTCTCTTTGCGATAATTAAGACCGCCGTTTATTTCGGGATAATGTATTTAGTCGTTCTGCTTTTTAACGGAATAGCTATCGGAAAATGCCGCCTTATAACCCTGCTCCAAAGCGGCAGAAAAAGCGAAAGACAGCGGCTGAAAAACCCGATCCTGTGCGTTATCGTTTTTATAATTGCGTCGATCGGTCTCGGCTATGCCTATAAAAACGTCACCGGAAATTTCCGAACATTAAACAACAAAAGGCTGCTTGCCATGATAGCCATAGGCTGCGTTACGACGCTGCTGATATTCTGGTCGGTCTCGGGAATGCTGCTAAGAATTTTTATGAGCATAAAAAAAGTGTATCACAAGGGTCTGAACTGCTTTACCTTTAGGCAGATAAGCAGCAAGGTGAACACTACCGTGGTTTCCATGACGGTCATTTGCCTTATGCTTTTTGTGACTATCTGCACGCTTGCGGCTTCCTTTTCGGTGAGAAACTCGCTCAATGCGAATATAAAAGAATACTGCCCCGCCGATTTTGAGATAGCTCTTTACCGCATAGAGAACAACACGGTCAAGCCTATAGATATAAAAGAACAGTATGAACAAGCAGGAATTGAGCTTACAAGCGGATTTGAGGACTACTTGCTTTTTTATATGCACAACACGCCGCAGCTTACGATAAAAAGCCTATGCGGGGAAAATTATGGATACCTGTTAGAAAATTATCCGTTTTTAGATCTCGATATACAGCTCGATATTATAAAGCTCAGCGATTACAACGCGCTTATGGAGATCTACGGGCATGAACAGCTAAAGCTGAACGATGACGAATATACGCTGCTTTGCAATTATACTTCGATGGCGGATATTTACAACGTGCTGCTCAAAAGCAAAAATGATATACAGCTTTTCGGCAAAACGCTTTACAGCAGAGACGGCAAATGCGTTGACGGCGCGGTCTATCTTTCCTCTCAGCCGATAAACGCAGGGATCTTTGTCGTACCCGACAGCGTGCTTGAAAACAGCGGCAGTGAGGCAGCTTCAATATTTATCGGAAATTATTCGGCTAAGACCGATGAGGAAAAGGAAAAAGCGGAGGAAAACGCGCTGGCTTCCTACAGAAAAGCGGTGGATCGCGACAGTCTGCAAAGCAAATATCCCGATTCGGTTTTAACTCTCAGCGTTCAGACCAAAAGAGATATCACCGACAGCTCTATCGGTCTCGGGGGAATAATAGCTCTCATCGGACTTTACATCGGCGTGGTTTTCCTGATATGCTCCGGCGCGGTGCTTGCGCTGAAAACTCTCTCGGATACCGCCGACAGTCTCGGACGTTATGAAACGCTCAGAAACATAGGCGCGGACGAAAAGGATATCACACGTTCGCTGTTTATCCAGACGGCGGTATTCTTCCTGCTGCCGCTCGCGCTCGCTTCACTGCATTCGGTGTTCGGCATGAAATTCGCGGGATTTTTCCTCGAGGTATTCGGCACGCAGAGGATCGGTATCTCAATCGCGCTGACCTGCATCATGCTCGCAATTATCTACGGCGGATATTTTTTGATAAGCTATTTCAGCCAGAAGGCGATGATAAAAAAATAATATAAGGCTCGCTTTGACTATTGCACTTTTTATAAAAATGTGGTATAATTAAATCGAAAAATTTTTTAAAAAGCGAGGAAAATTTTATGGCTGAAAAGGATAAGCTTCACACCGGAGAGCTTTATTTTCCCGGCGACAGCGAGATACTCGCGCGTCAGACCGAATGTCTCGAGCTGCTTTATGATTACAACCACACCCGCCCGAGGGAAGCACAAAAACGACAAGAGTTGCTCAAAAAAATGTTCGCCGAGATAGGCGAGGGCTGCTACATAGAGCCGCCGCTCCATGCGAATTTCGGCGGTGCACACTGCCATTTCGGCAGAATGATATACGCAAATTTCGGGCTTACGCTCGTTGACGACACGGAAATTTTTGTCGGCGACAACACGATGTTCGCGCCGAACGTGGTAATAGCCTCGGCGGGTCACCCGCTCGAGCCGACCCTGCGTTACAACGGATATCAGTACAATATGCCGGTGCATATCGGAAAAAACTGCTGGATAGGCGCGGGCGCGCTGATAATGCCGGGAATAACTATCGGCGACAACGTAGTGGTCGGCGCGGGCAGCGTTGTAACAAAGGATCTGCCGTCAAACGTTCTCGCGTTCGGGGTACCGTGCAGGATACAGCGGGAAATAGGCGAGCACGACAGAGAATTTTATTTTAAAGACAAAAAGATCCCGCAGGAATTAAAGGATAAATTTTCGATATGATAAAATATCGCACATCAACATAAGGTATTTTTAAAAAACGCCGATACCGCATATTGATGTCGGAATATCGGATATATATAAGCCGCCCGATATTTCGGACGGCTTTGGAGCTTTTGCAAAAAAATAATTTTCCGGAGGTTTTTGGATTGATAGTAAGAAAATTTGAAGAGCATGACTTAAATGACATGATAAAAATATGGAACGAGGTCGTTGAGGAGGGCGTCGCTTTTCCGCAGGAGGAATGCCTGACGCTTGAAAGCGGGAGAGAATTTTTCGCTTCTCAAAGCTATTGCGGCGCGGCGGAGGACGACGGCGAGATCGTGGGGCTGTACATTCTTCACCCGAACAACATCGGCAGATGCGGGCATATCTGCAATGCAAGCTACGCTGTCGCTTCAAGCGCGCGGGGAAGGGGGATCGGCGAAGGGCTTGTGCTTGACTGCTTGGAAAGGGCAAGGCAGCTCGGGTTTTTGGTGCTGCAATTCAACGCCGTCGTTGAGACCAACGTCCGCGCGAGACGGCTTTACGAACGTCTCGGATTTAAACAGCTAGGCGTTATCCCAAAGGGCTTTCGCATGAAGGACGG
>CANQCJ010000131.1 GCA_947589205.1 uncultured Ruminococcus sp.
AGGACAAAAAGATAAAAGACCCCTATATTCTTTCACAAATAGGCGTTTGACAAGACGAAGGGTTTGTGATATAATAGTAGTTAGCCGTTTGAGACGCATAAAAATATAAGTCATAAAACGGCAAAAGTGTAAAAAATACGGAGGAAAAAACAAAATGACGGCAGGCAGTAAAAACGCTTTTATTCTTGCTTTCGTTCCGGTCGTTTTTGTAATGCTTCTTTTCGCCTCTGTCACCGCTCACGCGGCGGACGGTTCAAACGCCTACGGAGCGGCTTTTCCGGATTACAACAGCGCGAAGGAAGTAAACGTAGTCGACGACTGCAAGGCCGACCCGAGCGGCGAAAAGGACAGCGCGGACGCTATACAAAAGGCGCTGAACGTCGGCAGAGACGAAGCAAGCGATTCCGAAAGGGTGGTCGTTACCGTCCCCGAGGGAACGTACAAAATTTCAAAAACGCTCAACATCTACAGCAATACTCAGCTTATCCTCGACGCTAAAGCAAAGATAGTCAAGGATTTCCAGCTCGGCTGTATGTTAAAAAACACCATGCACGACAGCGCCGACGGCGGCTATAACGGCGACAGGAATATCTTGATAGAGGGCGGAATGTGGGACGGAAACACCGCGCAGTACAGCGGTATGAGTACCTTTTCCAATATCAGGATAGCTCACGCTAACAATATAATTTTCCGCAATGTCACGATACTTAACAACAAAAACGGTCACCACATAGAAGCCGGCGGCGTCCGTGGAATGACGATAGAGGGCTGCTATTTCAGCGGCTATACCGGAAATCTGCAAAAGGAAGCGATACAGCTCGACGTAATGAACAGCGAAGAGCTTTTTGTAGACTACCCGCCGTTTGACGACACCCCCTGCGACAATATCATAATAAGAAACTGCACGTTCAAGGATATTCCCAGAGGCATAGGCTCTCATTCGGCGGTCATCGGAAGATATTATACAAACATCACGATAATAAACAACACCTTCGACAATATCTCCGATATCTGCATGGTGCTGTATAATTACAAGCACTGTACGATCTCCGGCAACAGCATTATGCGCTGCGGCGCGGGCATTACCTTTAACTATATGTCCGATGAGAGCTTTCGGCACTATTTCGCCCCGACCGACGGAGTTGACGCGGCTAAAGGGCGCATAGACCCCGACGCCGATACTATCATAGAAAACAACACGATAGAAACGGTCAAGACCGCACAGCGCACCGTTTGTTTCGCGATAAAGCTGTACGGCGCGGATATAGCCGACAACACGTCCGATTACCCGGCGTTCAATTACAAGCTCGGCGATATTCGCATAAGCTCTAACAAAATAACGACAGCCGACCGAGCCGTATGGGCGACTAACGCCTACAGCGTTTCGGTGAGAAGCAACGAGATAAAAACCTCCAAAGACCAAAACGAGACGGAGCTTGCGCTTTTTTCCTGGTGCTCTAACTGCACGTTCAAATCCAACGATGTAAAAGCTTCAAACGATGTCGGGCTGAGATCTGCAAATTCAAGCGGCATGAGCGTTGAGGAAAACACCTTTTCCGACTGCGCCAAAAGCGGTATAGTTTTTGAAAACACCGCCGATTCGGCTATCGAAAAAAACGGCGTCGACAGCTGCCCGGGGGCGGTCTCGATAACCTCCGGCACAAGAAGCCTGAAGTGCTCCAAAAACACGATAAAAAATTTCGGCGAGACCGGTATAAGCGTCGATTCGAGCGGAGAGGGCAAGGATATAAAGCTCACCGCCAACGATCTCAGCAGCGGCGGCATCGGCATAAGCTGCACGAACGACGGCAAATGCTATGTTTCGAGAAATTCCTTTGAAGCGGTTTCCGATAAGGTCTTTGCCGACAGCGCGGGACTTGTCAGCATTGCAAGGGTGAAAAATTTCTGCGCCGAGGAGGTCACCGAAAACAGGATAAAGCTGACCTGGGATGCGGTAGGCGAAGCCGACGGGATAAACGTCTACAGAAAACGCGCGGGCGGTGGCTTTGAGCTTATCGCTTCGCTTGAAAGCGGCGCGGCATACAGCGATGAAAAGCTTTATTCGGGCACAAACTATTTCTACCGAGTAGTCCCTTTCCTTTATGCGGGTGATGAAACGGCAGAAAACACCCCGTCCGACGATATCCGCACCCGCACTAAGCTGAATATCGAGACCGCTTACATAGAATGCGTTTCCGAAGCGGGCTTTACCGGCAGGAAAATTGAGCCGCAGGTAAGGGTAGTTGTGAACAATGTCGAGCTGACTCAGGGCGTCGATTACGACGTCAGCTACAGCGATAATATTTTCGTCGGCACGGCGTCCGTCTCGGCTGTCGGCAAGGGAAATTATTCGGGAATATTAAAATATGAATTTGAAATAACCATAACCGGCAAACGCCTTAACGAGACCGCTTCAAAGCAAAAGGCGCGTTCAAGGATCTTTGCCGCGGCGGAAAAAACGCATTATAACGTTACACTTCTCCCGCCAAAAACAACGGCGTTTGCAGACAGCGACGAGCTTATCCCGCCCGCACGGCGTTCGATAGACGCAATAACCTTAGGCATACCGCAGGAAAGGGTCACGTCCTTCGGCTTGTGGACGGGCATGGGCTACACTGAGATAAACAGCCGTATATTTTAAAAAAGGAGGTTATTCCCCTTATGAGTACGCTTATTCTGAAAAAGCAAAGCAGGCAAAGCCGCCTGACAGCCTTTATAAAGGGTGCGCGCGGTCATTTTAACACGATAAACGAGCATAGAAGGCTGACGTTTTTGCACTGCGTCAAGGCGGGCATACCCGTTCAGGGACTTGTGCACGATCTGTCAAAATATTCCCCGGCAGAGTTTATCCCAGGGGCGGTGTATTTCAGCGGAAACCGCAGTCCCCACGAGGGCGAGCGCGCCGAATACGGCTATTCAAAAGCCTGGATGCACCACAAGGGCAGAAACAAGCACCATTTTGACTATTGGACGGACTACAGTCCCGTAACAAGGAAGCTGTCTCCGGTGAAAATGCCGATCAAATATGTAAAGGAAATGTTCTGCGACCGCGTTGCCGCGTCAAAGATCTATGGCGGCGAAGGCTATACCGACTCCGATCCGCTCAAATACTATCTTCGCGCAAAGGGCACAAGAGTGATCCACCCCGAAACGGCGGCTCTGCTCGAGCATCTGCTGAGAATGCTTGCCGCCAAGGGCGAGGACTATACGTTTGCTTATTTAAAGAGACTAAGAAGATACTGACCGAAAGGATAAATAATGAAAGGCTATCGACTTACCTTTATCCGCCACGGATACACGCAGGGAAATCTTGACGGAAAATACATCGGCTCGACCGATCTTCCGCTTGCCTCCGACGGGGCGGACGCGCTTTATTCTGTCGCCGAACGCGCAGACTACAGGAGCTTTCAGAAGCTCTATATTTCCCCGCTCAAAAGATGCCTGCAAACGGCGTATATACTTTCTCCAAATTCTCCGATGGTCGAGCTAGAGGAGCTTAGAGAAATGGATTTCGGGAAATTTGAGGGGAAAACTCCGGGAGAGCTTAAGGACGATCCCGATTATAAAAAATTTCTTAACGCGGGTCCGGACGACGCGCCCCACGGCGGCGAGACCTCCCGACAGCTCGTTGTAAGGTGCTACAAAGCTCTGACGCTTATCATCGCGGATATGATGGAGGAGGGTCTGACCGACTGCGCGGTAATAACGCACGGCGGTATCATCATGAATATGCTCGCCTGCTTCGGCTTGCCCAAACGCCGCCCGATAGAATATGCCTGCGGCTTCGGAGAGGGCTTTGAAACGCTGATAACCGCTTCGATGTGGCAGCGTTCGGGCGTTTTTGAGATAATCGGAAAATACCCGAACGGCACCGAAAACGCGGAGGAAGATCTTGAAAGAGCTGACTAACAGAGAAATAAAAAAAATGGCGGCGTCGCGCCTTAAAGAAAACATCGTCTCGGCGATACTCACGTCTCTTTATCTCTGCTCGGTGCTTATCCTTATAATTTTAACGGAAACATTTATTTTTATAGGGCTAACGCTTTTAGGGATAAACTATCACATTTTCAGCCTTGAATACTATTTGACCTCGCCGGGAGCGGTGCTGTTTCTTGCGGTGCGGCTCGTATGCTACTACATTCTCTACAACACGCAGGCGTACATTGCAAGGCGTTCGCTGATAGGCTTTTCGCAAAACGACAAAGCGTTAGAGCGATACCTTGCGGGGCATTTAAGGCTTGTTATGTTCCCCTCGCTGAAATGCAGTATGCAGCTTGCGGGATTAAAGCTGCTGGTGCTTTTGCCGGCTATAGCCGGGGCTTACGGGATATATCATTTTGCACAGGTGAGCAGCTCGGGAAAAATAACCATGCCGGGACTTTTCGGATTTATGCTCTCTATCGGCTTTACGTTAGTTTGGATAGGCGTTTGTATGCACTATTTTTTGTCGCTCGCGCTTGTAAAGTACATTCTTATCCTAAATCCCCGCTCGGATTTTTTCGACGCCTGCGACCTGTCGGTAAAGCTCATGGAGGGCAAGCACTACCGCGTTACGATGCTTTATCTCTCCTTTGTGATATTTATCCCCGCGATGCTTTTTATCTACCCCTGCCTGATAATTTTTCCCTACTTTATGGACTGCCGTCTTATTCTCGCCAAAGAGATAATGGGCAGCTACTGGCAGGACAAGCTGCCCGCTATGGCAAAACGCTGGGAAAAGCAGCAGGAGAGAAAGCTTAGATCCCGTGAAGCTGAAAGAGGCTGAATTTAAAGACTGTCGTTTCGGCGGTCTTTATTTTTTTTGCATAATAAACGCCGCCTCCCGAAGGAAAGCGGCAAATTTAAGAAACATATTTTATGGAAGGTTCAGCTTCTCTTTTTTCTTGTGAAGATAACCGCTGCGATTGCGCAATATGCGAGTATTATAACTGCACTCTGTACTTCGTTTCCGGTGTTCGGTGAAGGAATATCCAAATTCTGCGAACCCGAAGCCGTTCCTGTCTGAGAAGAACCGGTGTTGCCTCCACTTTGAGCCGCGGGACTCTTGTCACCGCTCTCTACAGAGAGGAATCTTACTGTATCGCCGTTAAGCTCCATCGTAAGTGTAAAGGTCTCTCCGTCCTTTGCGGTTATACTGTCTCCGTTAAGAGCTAACGGACTGCCGGAAAGTATCTCGAATTTCTTTTCGGCGACAGTATTCTTGCCGCTGTCCTTGATAACAAGCGTATGGCTCGCGATGTCTACACCTGAAAATCTTACAAAGCCGTTTGAATCGGTAACGCCGCTCTTGACATCGGAATGGATCTCAACGGTCATATTCTTCAATACGCTTCCGTTTTTGTCCACTAATTTTCCAACGAGAGTTACAGAGCCTGCCGGCTTCTGATAGCTTTCCGAATCAAGCTTAGCTATTTTGCCCTCAATGTCAACGAGCCTGCTGTAATTGCTTACAAGCTTCTTCTGAGCATCGCTCAGCGCATCATAAGCGTCTCTTGCCGCCTTAGCCGCAGCCTTATCGTCTGCTGTGGGCTTGTCGGGAAGAACGTCTATCATGTCAATGACCTTCTTAGCCGCCTGCTTGTCGGCATCGTCAGCCTCCTCATACGCTTCAAGCGCCGCTATAGTCTTTTCTGCGTCTGTCAGCTTGGAATAATTTGATACAAGTGCCTTCTGCGCTTCGGTAAGAGCATCATAAGCGTCTCTTGCTTTTTCAGCCGCAGCCTTGTCGTCAAGTGTTACATCATCGGGTATTGCGTTGATAAGCTCTTCAACAGCCTTAGCCGCTGCAAGATCCTCTTCGCCTGCCTGCTGCTGCGCTTCAAGCGCCGCGATAGTGTCCTCTGCCGCTGTCAGCTTGTCATAATTGGTGACCCTGCTCTTTTGCTCATCGTCAAGCGCGTCATAAGCCGCTCTTGCTTCCTCTACTGCCTGCTTGTCGTCAAGCGAGGGAGTGTCGGGAAGCGACTCTATCTTTGCCATAACATCATTTACCTCAGCCTGGCGTTCCTCCTCTTCGCGCTTCGTAGCTTCAAGCTCTGCTATCTTATCCTCTGCCGCAACAAGCTCGTCATAATTTGTAACGTGCTCCTTGTCGTCCCCTTGC
>CANQCJ010000132.1 GCA_947589205.1 uncultured Ruminococcus sp.
GTTATAGAGATCTGGACGGGAATACCCGCAAGCAAGATAGAGCGGGAGGAGTACGAAAAGATAAGAGACCTTCCCGAAACGCTGTCAAAGCGCGTTATCGGTCAGCCGGAGGCGGTAAGGTCGGTCTGCGCCGCGATAAGGAGAAGCAGAGCGCATCTTTCAAAGCGAGTAAGACCCGCTTCGTTTATCTTTGTAGGACCTACCGGCGTGGGAAAGACCGAGCTTGTAAAGGCTCTCGGCGAAGCGCTGTTCGACGACACCGAGCCTATTATCCGCGTAGATATGTCGGAATATATGGAGCGGCATTCGGTCAGCAAGCTTATCGGCTCGCCTCCGGGATATATCGGCTTTGACGAAGCCGGACAGCTTACCGAAAGGGTACGCCGCAGACCCTATTCCGTCGTGCTTTTTGACGAGATAGAAAAAGCCCACCCGGACGTTATGAACATCATGCTCCAGATACTTGACGAGGGCGAGATACATGACGCGCAGGGCAGACTTGTTTCTTTTAAAAACACCGTTATCGTAATGACCTCCAATGCCGGTTCGACCGACAAGGACACCGGCGTCGGCTTTAACAAGACCGAAAAGGAGATATCCAAGGAAAAGGCGTTAAAGGCGTTGAGAGAGTTCCTGCGTCCAGAATTTCTCGGAAGAATAGACGAGATCGTCGTGTTCGACCCGCTTACCAAGGAAAATTACAAGGCTATAGCCGCGCTCATGCTCGATGAGATAAAAGAGCCGCTGAGCGAACGCGGCATAAGCATGACCTATAAGGACAGCGCGCTCGAAGCTGTCGCCGAAAAGTCGTTCGGACAAAGGCTCGGCGGAAGAGATATCAGGCGCGTTATCAGAGAGCAGGTCGAGGACAGGATCGCGGATATTTTCGTTGAACGCGGCGAAGCGAGCATACGCATTATCTGTGTTTACGCCGAAAACGGCGAGATAGGCATAATGGCGGAATAAGCAATTTAAAATCAATTCACGATTTGTTGATGAATAATAGTGCAAATTGTGGTATTATTAGTTTATATACTGTAAAACAGGAGGAAAAATATTATGGCTAAAGAAGCAGCTCCCAAGGTCTCCAAGACCATAACTCAGGAGGAGCTTAAAAAGCAGTTCGTTGAAATGCTTCACAATGATTTCCAGACAACTCCGGAGGAAGCCTCCGACCAGCAGGTCTATGAGGCTCTCAGCAGGATAGTGGTAGGCATACTCAAAGCAAAACGCCGCCATTTTACCGTCCGCAACCGTTCGGAGGGCAAGAAAAAGGTATACTATCTTTCTATGGAATTTCTTATGGGAAGAAGCCTGAAAACGAGTATTTACAATCTTGAAATGGTAGATGAGACGGTCGGTATGCTAAAGGAGTTCGGCATCTCGATAAACGGGATATACGAAATGGAGCCGGACGCGGGTCTCGGCAACGGCGGTCTCGGCAGACTTGCCGCCTGCTATCTTGACGCGCTCGCCGCCGACGGCTATCACGCTACCGGCTATTCGATACTTTACGAATACGGCATTTTCAAGCAGAAGCTCGACGAGGGCTGGCAGACGGAGCTTCCCGACAACTGGCTGCCCGGCGGCTCTGCGCTTCTCGTGCCCGTGCCCACCGCGGCGGTAGAGGTAAGGTTTGACGGAAATCTCAAGGAATACTGGGACAACAGCTTCCACTGCGTAGAGCTTGAAAACTACACGTCCGTTATGGCTGTGCCCTATGATATGTTCGTTTCCGGATACGACAGCGAAGCCGTTTCAAAGCTCAGGCTCTGGAAGGCGGAGGTGCCTTCCTTTGATATGCAGCGTTTTATCAGCGGCGATTACTCTAAGGCTCTCGGCAGGAACATCATGTCGCAGGCGATAACGAAGGTGCTTTATCCTAACGACAACCACGCGGAGGGCAAGTCGCTGCGTCTGCGCCAGCAGTACTTCCTTGTAGCGGCTTCCGTAGGCGATATCGTAAACACGCATATGAACGTTTACGGCACGCTCGACAACCTTGCCGACAAGGTGGCTATACACATCAACGACACCCACCCGACTCTCGCTATACCGGAGCTTATGAGAATAATGCTCGACGACTGCGGATATGACTGGGACGCGGCATGGGATATCGTCACCAAGACCTTCGCGTACACCAATCATACGGTAATGCCGGAGGCTCTTGAAAAGTGGGACTGCAATCTTGTAAAGGGCGTTATGCCGAGAATTTTCTCTATCATCGTTGAGATAAACGAAAGATACTGCCGTCAGCTCTGGGACAAGTATCAGGATCAGGAAAAGGTAACGCATATGTCCATTATCGAGAACAATATGATAAAAATGGCTACTCTCTGCGTTCACGCCTGCCACCATGTAAACGGCGTTGCAAAGATACACTCCGAGATAATCAAGAGAGAGACCTTCAAGGACGAATACGAGTACACTCCCGAAAAGTTCACCAACGTTACGAACGGTATCGCATACCGCAGATGGCTGTATCAGTCTAACGAGGGACTTACCGACCTGCTCAGGGAGACTATCGGAGACGGCTTCTTAAAGGACGCTTCGCAGCTTGCCAAGTTCAGAAAATTCTCCGAGGACAAGAGCGTTCTCGAAAGACTCAACAGGATAAAGAACGAAAACAAGGCGAGGTTTGCAAAGTACGTTAAAAACGAGTACGGAGTAACGCTCAACACCGATTCTATCTTTGACGTTCAGGTAAAGAGACTGCACGAGTACAAGCGTCAGCAGCTCAACGCGCTCAACATCATCGCCGAGTACAACTATCTCAAGGCGAATCCCGACGCGCCGTTCGTTCCCAAGACCTACATCTTCGCCGCCAAGGCCGCTCCCGGCTATTATATGGCAAAGCAGATAATCAAGCTTATCTGGAACATTTCCGAGGAGCTGAAAAAGGATCCCAAGATAAACGAAAAGCTTAGCGTTATCTTTATGGAGGATTACTGCGTATCTCTGTCCGAGATACTCATGCCCGCCGCGGAGATCTCCGAGCAGATATCTCTTGCGGGAACGGAGGCATCGGGAACCGGAAACATGAAGCTTATGATAAACGGCGCGGTGACCTTGGGCACTCTCGACGGAGCTAACGTTGAGATCTTCGAGCAGGTGGGAGAGGAAAATATCCTGCTGTTCGGCATGAACGTTGACGAGGTCGAAGCGGCAAAGCCGAATTACAAGGCTATGGACTTCTACAATTCCAACGGCGTGCTAAGAAGCGCGGTCGACCTGCTCTCAGAGGGCATAAACGGCGAGAAGTTCCACGAGATAGCTAATTCGCTGAAAAACGTAGACCCCTATATGGCGTTTGCCGATTTCGCTTCCTATCAGAACGCCCAGAGACGAGCAAGCGAGCTTTATTCCGACAGAATGAAGTGGGCTAAGATGAGCCTTGCGAACATTGCGGGCGCGGGAATATTCTCCGCCGACCGTTCGGTAGACGAGTACGCAAGATATATCTGGCAGCTTCAAAAATAATAAAACAAAAACGCCGTCCGTGTGAACAAAATGCGGGCGGCGTTATCATAGGTCTTTTTTGCGGCAAAAAGCATTTTTGCGTAAATTTCAGAGCGCGGTCGGGAAAAATGCAAATTCGGCATTGTTCTCCCGACCGCGCTCTTATTTTGATATGAGGAGGATAGGTAATTATCTTATTCGATAGTCGGGTTGAACCAGTCGCCCTCGTAGGAGGCGACCCAGCCCGCTTGTCCGTTGTATTCGGTGTATATCCACTTGACGGCGAAGTAATTGTGACCGAGCTTTTCTATCCTTTCGTCCTCGGGAATAGTGCCGAGAACATCGTAATCATCGCCCGGACCGCTGTATAGCTTCAGTCCGCCGTAGCGGATAACGGTATATTCCTCCACATCGGCGGCATCGTAAAGCTCATCGGGGAGCACTACCGTCTGTGTGGGATTTTTATCGGTCAGATAGCTCTTGCAGACCCAGCCGACGTTTCCGTTATAATCTATGTAGCACCAGGTCTCGCCTGATTTTGCGTCCACCTGTTCGGCGGAAATTTTCAGCGCGCTGCCGGAGGGGATAGCGTCATCGAGCTTGCTGTAATCGTAGCCCGGACCTATGCGTATAGCGAGCGATTCGGCAAGCGAGTAGAGCGTACCGTAATCGTCGGTATATTTCGGGTCGACGGCGAGCGTAAACGGATCTGCCGTCGTGGTAGTCGTTGTTGTCGAGGAGGCGGGCGCGGAGGTGGTCTCAGCCGTCTGCTTTTCGCTGTCGGCTTCGGCTTGAGCCGCATTTTCATCGGAAGCGTTCTGCACCGGCACGACCTGACGGTCTATCCTGTCGCGCAGGAAAAGTGAAGCCCAGACGACGGAGCCTGCCACAAGGCAGAGCGCAAGCGCGACGCATATTACCTTATAAATGCCGGCTTCGACATTTTTCGGCTTTTTGGTTTCCGTTTCCTCGGGCGCGTGTTTTTTTATTTCTTCGGCAAAAGAATATTCCTTGGTCTGCGAGAGCTTGTCCCCGCTTTTTGTATGACCGTCCGTCCTTATGACGGCGGACGCCTTTACGGGGCGGGGGAGCTTACAGCCGCAGAACGGGCAATTATAAAGACCATTCTCGATCTTAGCCGAGCATTCGGGACAAATCATTTTTTTAGTTCGCGGAAACGCTCCGTGTGCGTCGCTCGATACCGAATAGCTATTACTTTGTCTGAGCTTCGCTCAGACTTTTCCGCGTTTTTTTAGTTCGCGGAATCGCTCCGTGTGCGTCGCTCGATACTGAATAGCTATTACTTTGTCTGAGCTTCGCTCAGACCTCTCCGCATTTTTTTAGTTCGCGGATACGCTCCGTGTCCGTCGCTTGATATGAAACAGCTATTACTTTGTCTGAGCTTCGCTCAGACCTCTCCGCGTTTTTTTAGTTCGCGGATACGCTCCGTGTCCGTCGCTTGATATGAAACAGCTATTACTTTGTCTGAGCTTCGCTCAGACTTTTCCGCGGCTTCTCCTTTCTTTTGATTTTTTCAATATATGTTCCGGTATAAATATTTCGTACCGTCACTTTAGACGAAAGAGTTATATTTTTATCTTAAATTAATTTTAGCTCAAAAATGTGAAAAATGTATTTGTCGAACTTGATAAATTTGTGAAAAATAGTAACGGTTTATTTACAATAGTATTATAAAAAGGCTACAGCAATAGGTTATAATTGGAACAGCGGGTCATTTAATATGGTATATAGAAAGGTGCGGCGGCATTGACGGGAAAAACACATTTAGCGGCGGGAGCTTTGGCGGGGTTTGCACTGATACGCCCTCAAGGCGGACTTAACGCTGACACGGCGGCTCAATTGATACTTTGTATGGCGGCGGCTTCTGTAGGCGCGCTGATACCCGATGTGGATTCAAAGCGTTCCAAAGCGAGGGCGAAGCTTTTTACGGCGGCAGCGATAGTCGTTTCGGCGTTTATAATTGCGTTTGGCGCGAAAATATTTTTCGGCGTTGACGTTTTTGCGCTTGCCATGCAAAATTCGGCTGTCGTCCGAACCGTGCCGGGAGCGGCGATGTTTGCGGCGGCGGCAATTTATGGCGCGAACACAAAGCACCGCACGTTTACCCATTCGCTTTTGGGGCTTGCCGTATTTACCGTTTCAGCCGCGCTAATCTCGCTTAAAGCCGCGCCGTATTTTTTCGCCGCGATGCTCTCGCATATACTCCTCGACCTGCTCAACCGCAAAAAAGTCGCTCTGCTTTACCCGTCGAAACGAGCCTTCGCGCTGGATCTTTGCGATTCCGACGGCATTGTCAACGATATAGTTTTCTCATTCGGCATGGTCGGCTGCATACTCTATTTGGCGAAGGTCATAATTTAATGTATTTTTTGCACAAAATAAGCCGCGATAATTTATGCAGATTTCATAAACAATCATTTTTCCAAGAATTTTTTTCGCAAAAACTATTGACACCCTGCATTTTTTATGATAAAATATATAAGTGTTCGGCGCTATGTGTTGACCGCTCACCGATTTCTATGCTCTAATTTCCAACTTCTATTCTAACTTCTAACCTCTAATTTCTAACTTCTATCTGGACAGGTGTCCGAGTGGTTTAAGGAGCCGGT
>CANQCJ010000133.1 GCA_947589205.1 uncultured Ruminococcus sp.
CTTCACGCTGGAAACCGTCGGCTATTATCTGCTTGAAAAGTCCGTATTTGTAGCGTATGCCGTAGCCGTCGAGCGGTATGTCGTGGGTCGCCGCGGAATCGAGAAAGCAGGCGGCAAGTCTGCCCAATCCGCCGTTGCCGAGAGCCGCGTCCTCTATGTCCTCAAGCTCCGAAAGAGACCTGCCGAGCGCGGCAAACGCTTGCTCCGCCGTCTCGGTAAGCCCGAGAGACAAAAGATTATTATACACCGCCCTGCCGACTAAAAATTCCATTGAAAGATAGCAGGCGCGGCGGTTTGACAAATGCTTTTCAACGCTTTGCTGCCATCTGCCGCTTATCTCCTCCATTACGGCGCTTGACAGCGCGTCATGAAGCTCATAAGCTTTAGCCTGCTGCGCCGTCCTTCCGTATTTTTCCCTGAGCCTTTTTTCTATTTGCATTTTCAAATTTTCCGACGTCATATTTTTTTACCTCCGTTATATTTTTTCTTAGCTATTATCGTTGTAAAATATCCGCTTTCAAGCGGCAGCTCGTCAGCAGATCTATATAATTTTTCGTTTTCAAGCCCGCAGCTTTCCGCAGCGTAAATTTCATCGCCTTCAAGCGTTTTTACTAAGCTCCGCGCCCGCTTCATAAGCACGAACGTTTTGTTCGCGTCTATGCAGTCCTCCGACGGTATCAGCACGAGCGGCTCGTTTCCCTGCACAAGCGGTATTTTAAGGCTTGCCGCCGCCGCGCAGAAGCTTGTCACTCCGGGACAGACCTCATACTCATATCCCAAAGCGGCGATCCTTTCGGCTATGTAGGAAAAGGTCGAATAGACCGATATATCCCCGATATTGAGCATTGCGGCGTCTTTTCCGCTTTCGAGAAATTTTGCTATAAGTCCCGCCGCGTTCTCATGCGCTTTTTCGCACACGTCGGGATCCCTGCTCATCGGGCTGTCGAGAAAAATTATTTCCTTTCCGCTAAGCTCGCAGACCTGTGACGCTATTTCAAGCGCAAGGTGCTTTTTTCCCGCCGTGCGCGGAACGGCTATCACCGGGCAAGCGTCAATTATCGTGACCGCCTTTATCGTCATAAGCTCCGGGTCGCCCGGACCTGTGCTTACTCCGTAGAGCTTTCCTTTCATGATCTCACCTTGAATAAAGCTTTGTCAGCGCGGCAAGCCTTTGAGCAAGCTCGTCTGTCAGCGCGTCCGGAGACATTCTCCACCTCCAGTTTTTGCCGACAGTCGAGGGAATATTCATTCTTGCCGTTGAATCGAGTCCGAGAAGATCCTGCATCTGCGCTATGGCGGTATCGGCGGTGCTCGACCACGCCGCGCGTATCATTGCCCACGGGATATCCTTGTTTCGCTTTACGTTTAAATATTCGCGGCAGAATTTAAGCTCCGCGCGCGAAGCCGACTTCACCCAGCCGAGAGCGGTCTCGTTATCGTGCGTTCCGGTATAGCATACATAATTCGGACTTGAAAAATTATGCGGCAGATAAATGCTGTCGCCCTTCGGGTCGAACGCAAATTCCAGCACCTTCATTCCCGGATAGCCGGAGGCTTTCAGCAGCCTTGCCACGTCCTTTGTGATAAATCCGAGATCCTCGGCAATTATCCGCTGCTTTCCGAGAGCCGCCTTTACCGCTTTGAAAAGCTTCATTCCCGGACCCTTGCGCCATTCGCCGACGACCGCGTCCTCATTGCCGTAGGGGATAGTATAGTAGCTTTCAAAGCCGCGGAAATGGTCTATCCTTACGACGTCGCAGGTCCTTTCAGCCGCGCGCAGGCGTTCTATCCACCAATCATATCCGCGTTCCTCCATAACGTCCCAGCGGTAAAGCGGATTTCCCCAGAGCTGACCTTTTTTTGCAAAATAATCCGGCGGACAGCCCGCAACGTCTATCGGCGTTTTTTCCTCGTCGAGATAAAACAGCTCCGGCTGCGTCCAGACCTCGACGCTGTCATAGGCGACATAGATAGGTATATCTCCGATAAATTCTATCCCGATAGAATTTACATATTCCTTGAGCGCGTTCCACTGCTTGAAATATTCATACTGCAAAAACGTCCAGAAGCCGATTTCGTCCCTGTATTTTTTCCGCGCCCTTTCAATAGCCTTTTCCTCAAACATTTTAAGCGGCTTTTCCCACTCGTACCAAGCCTTGCCGCAGTGAGCGAATTTAAGCGACATGAAAAGCGCGTAATCATGCACCCACGGATTTTCCTCCGCGAATTTTTTACAGTCTCTTTTTTTGGACAGTTTATAATTTTTGTACGCTGTTCTCAAAACATCGAAAAGCTTTTCATAAATAAGCCCGTAGTCGATGAATTCCTCCCCGCCCCAGTCTGTAGCCTTATAGTCCTCAGCAGAAAGAAGTCCGTCGCTCTCGAGCGTTTCAAGGTCGATAAAGTAGGGATTTCCCGCGTGGATAGAAAAGCTCTGATAGGGCGAATCGCCGTAGCTCGTCGGCGAGACCGGCAGTATCTGCCAGTAATGCTGCTTTGCCTTTTTCAGAAAATCGGCGAAAGCATAAGCCTCTTTTCCGAGCTTCCCGATGCCGCAGCCGCCCGGAAGCGATGAGATATGCAATAGTATACCGCTTGCTCTCATGATATTGTAACATTCCTTTCAGGTGTGATTTTTTAACATACATTATTATAACATATTTTTCCCTCGATTGCAATATAAAAAATTTTCACATTTGTCTTTTTCGGCAAAAACGCTATTTTTAGACAAATTATTAATGCCCAAACACAACATATCGTAAGCTGAAAAAGGTTACAGCTTCGGCGGGCACAAAAATTACAAATCCGTTGTGCAAATTGCACAAAAAACGCCCTGTTCCGACCATAAGGGCGTTTTTTTGTACCGTTAATATTACACAACGGTAACAATAAATGACTAATCGATTTAACTGTCCGAATATATACCCGCTAAAAGTTACAAAAAGGTTACCAGATAGATAAAATTTGAAACCATTTTTGAAAATTGCGAAATAATGCTTGATTTTTTTCTCAATATGTGTTAAAATAATATCAGCGTTTGATTTAGCTAAATTTTAAGATTTCTTCAGCCGGTCTGCCGGCGTATATATAATGCTGTTTTTTTAACAGCCTACTAAAACAAGGGATGTGACTTCTTGGAAAAGTTTGTAATAAATGGCGGTATACCGCTTCGCGGAACGATCGCCGCGAGCGGGGCTAAAAATGCCGCCGTAGCTATCGTTGCCGCGACTATCCTGTGCGATGAGCCGTGCATTATCGAAAACTGTCCGCAGATCAGCGATATAACCTTCTGCATGAAGATACTGCGTTCTATGGGCGCAGAGGTCAAAATGATCGACAAAAACAAATTCATGATAGATACCCGCAGGATAATCAGCCCTAAAGTGCCCTACGATATGGCGAGGGTCATGAGAGCGTCCTCCTATTTTCTCGGAACGCTGCTCGGAAGATTTCATGAAGCGCACGTTGCCCTCCCCGGCGGCTGCGACCTCGGCGACAGACCCATCGACCAGCACCTCAAGGCCTTCCGCGCTCTCGGCGCAAAGGATTCGCTGCTCAACGGAGAAGTGCACCTTAACGCCGATTCGCTTATCGGAAATCTTATATATTTCGACAGAAACAGCGTCGGCGCGACGATAAACGCTATGCTTGCCTCCGTAAAGGCAAACGGCTATACGGTCATTGAAAACGCCGCTAAAGAGCCTCACGTTGTCGATCTTGCGAATTTCCTCAACGCTATGGGCGCGAGCATTATGGGCGCGGGAACGGATACGATAAAGATACACGGCGTGAGCTATCTTAAAGGCGTTGAATATTCGATAATCCCCGACCAGATCGAGATCGGAACGTTTATGGCAGCAGCCGCAGCTACGCGCGGAGACGTTACGATAACAAACGTTATCCCGAAGCACCTTGAATCCATAACCGCGGCTCTTCGCAAGATAGGCGTAGCCGTGGAGGAATATGACGAAGCCGTAAGGGTCTATACCCCCAACGAGCTTGTTAAAACCAAGATAATCACCATGCCGCACCCCGGCTTCCCGACCGATATGCAGCCGCAGATCTCCGCACTGCTCACGACCGTGAACGGAGCGAGCGTTATCAAGGACGAGATCTTTGACAACCGTTTTCGCTATGTCAGCGAGCTTAGAAGAATGGGCGCGGATATAAGCGTAGATCAGAAATCGGCTATTATCCAGGGCGGAGAAAAGCTCAAGGGCGCGCCGGTTATAGCTCCCGATCTAAGAGCGGGCGCGGCGCTGATAATCGCGGGTCTCGCCGCAGAGGGCGTTACCGAGATACAGGACATACACTATATCGAGCGCGGATATGAAAATATCGTCGAGAAGCTTCAGGCTCTCGGCGCGGATATAAAGCGTATACATTTTGAAGAATACAACGGCTCTCAGATAAGGCATGACGCTTAAAACAACACGGGCAGCAAGCATAGGCTGCCCTTTTTTGTACAAAAAATTTTGAAGATCATATTGACATCAGCCGTTTTTTGTGGTATAATAGTTATTGCTATCGGGATGTAACTCAGTTTGGTAGAGTGCGTGCTTTGGGAGCACGACGCCGCAGGTTCGAGTCCTGTCATCCCGATTTTTTAACGCGGTTTTTTTGACCGCGTTTTTTTGCGCCCTAAGCTCCGCCGAATTTTTAAAAATTTTTTAAAATTATTGAATTTTTCTATTGAAATAATTGATATTATGTGTTATAATAAAAATCGAAACAGCTTTAAAAAGACGAGGAGAAATTCAAATGGCGCAAAAGAGGTTTAATATCGGGCTGCTGGTCGCTACCATTACCGATGATTTCAGCAGGAGATTTTCTAAGGGCGCGATGGAAGGCGCGAAGGAATTTGACGTAAATCTAACGATCTTCCCCGGAAAATATGTCGGTCTGCAGCATAAATATATTCAGTATGATACTCAGTATGAATATCAGTACAACGTTTTGTTCGACTGCGCCGCCGAGGGGAATTTCGATTACCTTATCGCCGCTGTCGGCACTATCGCTTATGCTTACGACAGTGAAAAGAAAAAAGAATTTCTTGCCGCGTTTGAAAACACTCCCCTGCTTTGCGCTGCGTCGAATATTGACGGCTATGATTTTTTGCAGTTTGACAATGTTACCGGTATAACCTCCGCCGTGGACTATCTTGCAAGGAGCGGCAGAAAGCACATCGGCATGATGGCGGGCGATCTTAACAATCTCGATTGCATACAAAGATACGACGCTTACAGAAAGGCTCTTGAAAAAAATCATCTGGAATTTAAAGACAGCTATATGGTTTCCGGCGCTTTCTCGCAGGAATGCGCCGATGAAGCAAAAGAGCTTATCGAAAAAAATCCCGAGCTTGACGCTATACTGTGCGCTAACGACGTTATGGCATGGACGGTCTGTGATGTTCTGAAAGAAAAGGGCGTCGAGATAGGCGGACAGGTCGCGGTAACAGGCTTTGACGATCTTCCCGCTTCCGCCCGGCTTGACCCGCCGCTTGCTTCTATTAAAGCCGACGCCGAGCTGCTCGGAAAAAAAGCCGTTGAAAAGGCGGTAAATTTTCTTAAGGGCATAAAGGACGATACGCATTATATAGATACCGAATTTATCCCGCGCGCTTCGGCTTTTAAGGATAAAGAAAGTAATATAGAAGGGACGGAGGAAACGCAGGAAAATTATCTTGCGCAAAAACAGGCTTACAAAAGAATAATCGAAAAATATACTCAAAGATCTCACCTCGATAATATTTTTATAAGAGACGCTCTGATGTTCAGCGGGGATATAAAAGACAGCTATGCAAAAATAATGAAACGCCTTTGCAATGTAGGGGCTATGACGGCGTTTATCTATACGCTGGAAAAACCGATCGAACACAGCTACGGCGACAAATTTCCTAAAGGACTTAATTGGCATTTCAGATCCTACAGCTACGGCGCGGAGGTGTTTTCCGTTGAAAGGTCAAAGCAGAAAATGATAACTCGGCAGATCTTTGACAACGAATATCTCTGCACCGACCGTCAGCATATTTTTATAGCCGCCGATCTCTACACCGCGCAGACCCAATACGGC
>CANQCJ010000134.1 GCA_947589205.1 uncultured Ruminococcus sp.
CCGAAGGACCCAGACTTTTTTGACGAGCTTGAGCTTGTCACCTAACAGCTAAGCTCTGCGGTATGAACGCTGCATATTTTAAACCGCCAGGAGCTGCTCTTAGACGAGATACACGCTAAAAACCTCGCTCTCGATAAGATGTCAAAGATAGACGAGCTGACAAGGATCTGCAATCGGCGGGGATTCTATCTCGCCGCGGAGGCTCTTATAAATTCCGCTCCGGGAAAGGTATTTTTGATATGCTATGCCGATATGGACGGACTAAAGACCGTGAACGATATCTACGGCCATGCCGAGGGGGATCATTCTATAAAGAAAGCCGCCGAATGCTTGTCGGCTATGTTCGGCGAAAACGCCGTGGTCGGCAGAATGGGCGGAGACGAATTTGCGGCGGTCATACTTAAAACCGACGGCATAGACGAAGCTTTGTTAAGGGCGCGCAAAAAGGAATTTGTCGACGAGCTGAATCTGACAGGCAAAAAGCCCTACAGCTTCGATATTTCCTTGGGCATAGCCGAATGCGAATGCTCCGACAGCTACGACCTTAAAGCGGCAATGGATAAGGCTGACGATCTGCTTTATATTGAAAAGAACAATAAAAAGCTTAAAAAGCAAGACCGTCCTTGACATTTTATATTCAGTGTGCTATAATAAAATTACTTAAAAAATTCTTTACAGAAAGGGATAAATTATGAAAATTGATACAAAATGCGTACAGGGCGGCTATACTCCCGGGAACGGTGAGCCGAGACAGATACCGATAATCCAGTCCACCACCTTTAAATACGAGACGAGCGAACAGATGGGAAAGCTGTTCGATCTTGAAGAAAGCGGTTATTTCTATACCCGTCTGCAAAATCCCACCAACGATATGGTCGCGGCTAAGATCTGCGAGCTGGAGGGCGGTACGGCGGCTATGCTCACCTCCTCCGGACAGGCGGCGAATTTCTTCGCGATATTCAACATAGCCTCCTGCGGAGATCACGTGGTCGCCTGCTCGACTATCTACGGCGGAACATACAATCTTTTCCACGTTACCATGAAGAAAATGGGGATAGATTTTACCTTTGTCGATCCCGACTGTTCCGAAGAGGAGCTTAACGCGGCTTTCCGTCCCGAGACTAAAGCCGTTTTCGGCGAAACGATCGCCAATCCCGCGCTTACGGTGCTCGATATCGAAAAATTCGCCAAAGCCGCTCACTCTCACGGCGTGCCGCTCATCGTCGACAACACCTTTGCTACTCCGATAAACTGCCGCCCGTTTGAATGGGGCTGCGATATTGTCACACATTCTACGACAAAATACATGGACGGTCACGGCGCGGGGGTCGGCGGCTGCATTGTCGACAGCGGTCATTTTGACTGGCTCGCCTATGCCGACAAATTTCCGGGTCTTACCACTCCCGACGACAGCTATCACGGCGTTACCTATGCCGAAAAATTCGGCTTAGGCGGCGCGTTCATAACCAAATGCACCGCACAGCTAATGCGCGATTTCGGTTCGATACAGTCTCCGCAGAACGCGTTTATTTTGAATCTCGGGCTTGAAAGCCTGCACGTCCGTATGCCCAGGCACTGCGAAAACGGTCTTGCCGTCGCAAAATTCTTAAAAAACCACCCGAAGATAAGCTTCGTCATCTATCCGTCCCTCGAGGGAGACAAGTATTACGAAACGGCGAAAAAATATCTGCCCAACGGAAGCTGCGGCGTCGTGTCGTTCGGGTTTAAGGGCGGAAGAAATGCCGCCGAAACGTTTATGAAAAATCTGCGCCTCGCCGCCATAGAAACTCACGTTGCCGATGCGCGCACCTGCTGTCTGCACCCGGCCTCGGCTACTCACCGTCAGATGAACGATGAAGAGCTTATCGCCGCCGGAATAACCTCCGACCTTGTGCGTATGTCCTGCGGACTTGAAAACTCTCAGGATCTTATAGAGGATATTTCACAGGCGCTGGACAAAATTTGATCTTCTTTTAAAAAAATTTACGGCTTTGCATTTTGCTCTGCAAAGCCGTTTTTTTATTTTTGCGGCAGCGCCGCCCGAGAATACATTATTACGCCCTCCGAAGCGTTCGGGCGGATATGGTCGAGCAGGAATTTGCTCTGCGGATATTTTTCAAGCTCCGCTTTTATATATTCGTTTGCGTTTATGAACATATCGCCGCTTTTCATTTCTTCATCGAGCACAAGCCCGCTCGTTTTTGTTCTTTTATACCCGTCAAGGTCAAATAATATCTTTCTCTTAGAGAGGTCATATCCGTTGCATGAGAAAAAACTGCTTTGACCTGATCCTCGAGCAGTATCAGATCTCCCGAAAAGGTTATCCTGAACGCTTCGTCAAACGCCTGCTTTTCCTCATCGCTCACAGCAGGATAAGCACGCCCTTTATATTATGTCCTTGTATTTTCCATGAAATTATTCTCCTAAGCTTAAAATGTACCGAAAATTTTTTCGGCATAATTTTATTACACTTTATCCGAAGAAAATTGTCAAGAACACAAAAAAATTTAAGGCGTTTGTTCTAATTAAAAAAATTCAAGCATATAATATCCGACAGATAAAAGGGGGAGGTATTTTATGCTTGAAGCGTTGATAAAAATTCTTTCGGCACATTTTCTTCTGTTCGCGCTGCATTTCGAGGGCGGGGGGAAATTTCCCAAGCCGCTTTCTGCCAAGGAAGAACGCGAATGCTTTGAAAAAATGGCGGCGGGCGACAGGGCGGCTCGT
This sequence comes from uncultured Ruminococcus sp., assembly GCA_947589205.1. Classification (GTDB taxonomy): domain Bacteria; phylum Bacillota; class Clostridia; order Oscillospirales; family Ruminococcaceae; genus YE71. The sequence continues at coordinate 2,728 of CANQCJ010000134.1, forward strand.
GAAAAGCTCATAAGCCACAATCTTCGGCTGGTCGCCCATATCGTAAAAAAATACGGCGCGCCCCCGTCCGAAGCAGACGATCTTATTTCTATCGGAACTATCGGTCTTATTAAGGCGGTCGGAACGTTCGATCATACCAAAGGCTGCCGCTTTGCAACATACGGCTCGCGCTGCGTTGAAAACGAGATACTTATGCACTTTCGCGCTTCAAAAAAGCTCTCCGCAGAGGTGCATTTCGACGAACCGGTCGAAACGGACAAAAACGGCAACGCCCTGACGCTTATGGATATTATCGCGGACGATGATATGCCGGTCGCGGAAAAATGCGAGATGAACATAAATCTTTCGCGTGTCCGCGAGCTTATCGGCAGCGTTCTCGATGAGCGCGAACGGCAGATAATCATACTGCGCTTCGGTCTTGCCGGAAAAGAGGCTATGACCCAGCGGGAAACTGCCGATATTCTCAAGATCTCCCGCTCCTACGTTTCGCGCATAGAGAAAAAAGCTATAGAAAAACTCAGGAAGGGTTTTTTCGGCGAAGAATGACGCAGGGCGTACAGTCCCCTCTCTTTGCCGTACGCCCCAGCGCATTCCCGTCAATTAGTATACAGAGCTCAAAAGCTTCTGCTCGATCCTGAGCGTTACAAGCAGATAATACGCGTCGTCCGCAGCCGACAGCGATGATTCGTCTATCCGGTCTATCTTGTCGTCCCACTCGCTCAGCTGCGTGAGCATATCGTTGTAATCGCTAAGCATTTCCATTACGTTCACCTCTCCGGAGGAGTATTTCTTCATAAATTCAAAATACTGATCGTAAAACGCTTCGTAAGAATCCATAAGCTCTTTGAACTCAGGCGTTACAAGCGAATAATCTCCGTCATTTACCGCTTTTCTCGCCTCCTCATCGGCATCGGCGGACGTCTCCGGCTCTTCGGCTTTGCTTTCCTCCTCGGAGGAGCTGTCCTTGTCCTTTTTGTCCTCTTTTTTCTTGGCAGTCTCGGTCGGTCCCGGCTCGCTTTCCTCCGGAGCGGCGGTCACGGCTTCGGCTTCGGAAATCACATCAACTGCCGCCGTAACAGACGATGTATCCGCCAAAGAGCTGTCGGTTTGTACGGCTTCATTGCTGCCGCTTCGGTGGACGAAGAAGAAAATAAGATAAACTATCCAGCCTGCCGCGATGATGCCGTATCTTATTCTTTTGTCGAGAGTTTTGTTTCTTAACATAAGTATCGTCAGCGGCACCGGGAAAATAAACAGCCAGCCGAGTATCCACAGGATAAGATGATTGCGCTTTTTCTTTTCTGCCTCCCTGCGTTCGCGGGCTTCGTTCGCCATGCGGTATTTGCGTTCCTTCTGCTCGTTTTTGTAATCGAGCACAGCTTCGAGCGCGCCCTTTCTACGGTCGTTCACGACGTTCGTCGTATAGCTGTTGTGCGTTACGTTGTAATTCTGCACCGCCTTTGAGACGATAAACGATGCGCCGCAGTATTCGCAGACGGCGTTTTCCTGAGACGGGTCGACCGTAAGCTCGCCTCCGCAGTTGGTGCATTTTGCCGGAACAAATTTTGCTCCGTTGTCAAAGTCTTGCTCATTCATGAATATTCCTCCTTAAATGTCAGGGTATGATTGTCGGTATTTTAATTTTAACATATAAAAGCTAAAGGTTATAAAAACAGATTCCGCAAAAACCCATTGACAAACGGCGATAAGAGTGGTATAATATAATCATATAAAGCCCGAAAAAAAGGAGTGGCGAAAAAATGAAAATTGCTGTTATCGGTCTTGGTCTTATCGGCGGTTCGCTCGCAAAGGCTATAAAGAAAAATACCGACGAGATAGTTTACGGAATGGATATTTCCGGATCTACCATAGCTTCCGCGCTTTCGCAGGAAGCGATAGACGCAGCGGCGGAGGCCGACAGCCTTAAGGTCTGCGATGTCGTTATCGTCGCGCTGCACCCGAATGAAACTATAGATTTTATTTTGAAAAATAAAGATAATTTTAAAAAGGGCGGTATCGTTATCGACTGCTGCGGAGTTAAGCAGAGCATCGTCGACGCTCTCGACAGACCGCTTGCGGACGCGGGCGTAAGGTTTTTGGGCTGCCACCCGATGGCGGGAAGAGAGTTTTCCGGCTTTGAATATTCTCTCGATAATCTCTTTGAAAAGGCAAGCTTCATCATGACGCCGACAGACCTTACCAAAATGTCCGCCGTCAGAGAGATAAACGCCCTCGCTTACCGCATCGGCTTCGCTAAGTGTGTCATCTCCTCCCCGTCAGAGCATGACGAGATAATCGCTTTCACCTCTCAGCTTGCCCACGTCGTTTCCAGCGCGTACATAAAAAGTCCCTCGCTCGACAAGCAGGCGGGCTTTTCCGCGGGAAGCTTCAAGGATCTGACAAGGGTCGCTAAGCTGAACGCGGATATGTGGACGACGCTGTTTTTGATGAACTCGGACGCGCTCGTTAAGGAGCTTGATCATATCATCAAAAGCCTCAGCGATTACCGCGACTGCATAAGCGCAAGGGACGCCGAGACGCTTCACCGTCTGCTCGCGGAGGGCACTGCGCTTAAAGAAAAAAGCAATTCTATGTTTTAAGAAAATAATATAAATGGGATAGGGAAAAATTTTTCAGAAAAGGAATGATCTTAAATGGAAATGAATCTTACTCCATCGGGCGAAAGACTGCATATCGGATTTTTCGGCTGCCGCAACGCCGGTAAATCGAGCGTTGTGAACGCGGTGACCAATCAGGATATCGCGCTTGTATCCGACGTTGCGGGAACGACTACCGATCCCGTAACAAAGGCTATGGAGCTGCTGCCGTTAGGTCCTGTGCTCATAATCGACACTCCGGGTATAGACGATATCGGCGGTCTCGGTGAAATGCGCGTTGCGCGTACAAGAAGAGTGCTCAACAAGACCGACTGCGCGGTGCTCGTCGCCGACTGCCGCGAGGGACTAAACGATTCCGACAGAGAGCTTATCGGTCTTTTCAAGGAAAAAAATATCCCGTTCGTTATCGCGCTCAACAAGCACGACCTCGAACCGCAGCTTACCTCTGACGAAGAAAATTCCATAATGATAAGCGCAAGGACCGGGGAAAATATCTATCAGCTCAAAGAGCTTATCGCAAAGACCGCCAATATTGCAAAGAGTGATAAGCGGCTTGTCAGCGATCTTCTTAACGCCGGAGATTTCGCGGTCCTCGTCGTGCCGATAGATTCCGCCGCGCCCAAGGGCAGGCTTATCCTGCCGCAGCAGCAGACTATCCGCGACCTGCTCGAGGCCGGCTGCACCGCACTTGTCTGCCGAGAGAGCGAGCTTGCCGA
>CANQCJ010000135.1 GCA_947589205.1 uncultured Ruminococcus sp.
AAATTAATGATAAGATCTATAAGTGCGATTATCTCTAATACACTCATTCCACTCACCCCCTTGCGGAGGAATGGATTTACCGCCTGCTTGTTTAGGTCGCCCTTACATAGTATTATAACATACCTGTCGAATTTTGTCAATCACTTTTTTAAAACTTTCCAACAAAGCAAATCAGCCCCCGCTCACCGCGGGGGCAAATTATTTCCGATCTCTTACGTTCTTAGCGCAAGCTAAGACTCTGATCTCTGACTACCACGTCTCCCCATAGTCCGTAAACTCTTCGCTGCCGCCGTTGCCCTGACCTTCGCCGTAATATGTGCTGTCGGTGTAAGCGGTGTCGGTCGATTCCGTCTGCGGATAGCTTTCGGCATAGGAATAGTCCGCGGTCGATGATGCCGAGGCGTTTGACGAGCTTGCGGGGGCGGGAACGGCTAAGTAGACCTTTAATTCCTCGCCCTTTTCAACGTCTATCAGATAGCCCGGATCTATGCTTGTGCGGATAACCGTGTCCGTCGGGTAGGCGTTGGTTTTTTCCTCCACCGTCGAATACTTTATGTTCATATCGCTCAACGCCGTGAGGTAGTCCTTTTTGCTCCTTCCGGCAAAATCGGGAACGGGTACTCGCGCAGGTCCTGCACAGACCTTTAACGTCAGCTTGTTTTTGAGCGCGGGATCGTAGTCCGTGCCGGCGGGTATGCTTTGAGTTGAGATCATGCCCTTGTCGTCAACGTCCGAATAGTAGGCTTTTGTTCTTATCGTAAAATCATCGCCCAGCTCGCGTTCTACCGTTTCAAAACGCTGACCGTACAGATCCGGCATTATCGCGCCGTAGCCGTAGGGGTATTCCTCGCTGTCGTCGGATTTTGCGCTTTCGGACTTGGACTCGACGATCAAAGCCTCGCTGTCCTCCTCGTCCTCTATTGGGGCGGTCATTATGAACGATTCGTTCGGGTCGGTCTCCTCCTCCTGCGGGGAAAACATTTCGTAAAGCATGAAAAGTCCCGCTGCAAGCAGTACGCCTAACATCGCAAAGCCTGTCACGGCAAGCGCGGTATTGGTCTTTCTCTTCGCTCTCGCGGGCGCGCCGGAACGCTTCTGCGGACGCGGCTGCGGTTCTCTTTCCCTGTAAGGCTCCTCCGCAGCGCGCGGAGAGGGTTTTACGACCGGAATAGTCTGCGTTGCGCCTTTTATGTGCGCGGCAGGCTGCGGAACGTTCTCAAAAAGCTCGCTCACAAGCTCCGTCACGTTCTGTATCCTGTCCGCTCCGCGTATCGCCATAGCCTTCGACAAAACGTTTGAAACGTGGCGCGGAATGTGCGGATTTATGCGCGAAGCCGGGATCATCGTGTCGTTGTTCATGCGGTTGTTCGCATCGGGCGGCACATAGCCGGTAAGTATGCGGTAGATGACCGCCGCTATAGAATATATATCCGTCCAGGTACCCTGCCATTCCGCCGAGGAGTACTGCTCGGGCGCGGTATAGCCGGAATAAAATTCCGGAGACAGGGAGGTATTTGAGGTCCTTATCGAGCTTATCGAAAAACCGGTCAGCTTTAATCTGCCGTCGGTCGTAACAAGGATATTTTCCGGAGAGATGCCCCGGTGGATTATACCCGCGTTGTGGATTATGCTGAGCGTTGTAAACAGCGGCATAAAAAGCTTTTTTACCTGCTGCCACTGCAAATATCCTCTGTTAGACTGCAAAAACTTTTTGAGCGAAACGCCCTCGCAGTATTCGAGCACGACATAGCAGGTATTATTTTCGCTGAACATATCCTGCGCCGTGCAGATATGACCCAGATTGCGCATTCGTGTGAGCGTGCGGTTCATATCCTGAAATTCCGACATATAGGTCTTATATTTAGCAAGGCAGTCGGCGTTTACTATGATATTGGTGCTCCGCATTTCTCTTTCGCAGAGCGTATCGGGCATATATTCTCTTAGCACCGCTTTTTGTTTTGCGACCATATCAAAGCATATATAAGAAGCTCCCTCGCCGTTATAGGAGAGCATTTTTCCGACCACATATCTTCCGTTGAGCACCGTTCTCGGCGCAAGATACGACTGCAAATGCGGTATATCGTCATTATATGTACAATAATGGCACACCCCGTCGCTGTCCAGTTCATTCATGCAGCCCATACACAGATTCTTCGGAATATCCATGTAAGACAATCCTTTCGTTTTTAGAAGTTAGATCGCCTGCGCTTTCGCTCCGGCTCTTAAGAAGTAAGAGGTCAGAGTCAAAGGCAGGTCATTTTCGCCGAGCTTAACGCTCAGCGTTAGAGGCAAGAGGCTTGATCTCTGCTACAGATTTTTGTCTATCAAAAGCTCATTAGTACAATACTGATACCTGTCGTCCTCATCGAACACCGCCCTCAGCAGCGCCGCCTGTTCGTCGCCGTTGGAACGTTCAAAATAATATTTGAAGGTATACGTCACCGCGCCCGTCTCGGAACGGCTTATGCTGTAGGGGTCGAGATCGATGTATTTGAGCACGCTTGTACGCTTATCGCCCTTGGCGAAGCGGTCGAGGGTGATTTCCGCGTCGATTTTTTTGCCGCGCATATCCTTTTTTATCCTGGTAAAATCGGTATACACCACGTCGGTGATGTAATTATAGCTGCTGACCTTAACGAACACCGCCCATTCGGGGTAAGATTTTCCGCCCGCGCGCAGCCTGTCCTCGCTTTCGTAAATATAATCGAAGCTGACCGCCTCGTTTACCGCGTCGAACGCGGACGATTCGGACAGATGTATATTGGTATCGTTTTGGAATTTAGCCACGTCCCGACCGATAAACTCCGCCGCGCTCTCGGCGTATTTTTCGCCGTCCTGCGTCAAAAGCGCGCTTAAAAGAACAGCGATAACGACTATTATCACCGCCGCCGAAACGCCGAGGGCTGTATACCCGAGCTTTTCGGATATCTCTTTTTTAGCCTTGACCCTCAGCCGTATTTTCTTTTCGCCTTCAGCCTCGGGGTCGGGCATACGAGCCGGATCACTGCGTTTATCCTTACGTTTTTTCTCACGCTTAAAAAGCCTGCGTTTGCTTTTTCTCCCGTCCTGCCGTTCTCTTATTTTTGTCCCGCAAAGCGGGCAGTCGTAAGCGTCATCGGGCGCATTTTTTCTGCACTTCGGGCATTCCATTTTTGACCTCCGCTTTTTCGGGTTTTTTGTTCTTATTTTATTATAGCACGCTTGTCGCGGTTTGTCAAGTGCCGTTGAAAGCATATGAGTTTTGGTGGATTTTGGGGGTGGGTCGTGTTCGGGGCTTGCTTCTTGTACTCGAATCGCTGTTGATTTTTACTGCCGCATGAGTGGGTTGTACTCGAATCGCAATTTATTAGATATTCGGGGCTTGCTTCTTGCGCAAAAATCGCTCACGCTCTTTTGTGCAATTTAAATCGGCTTGATTTGTTTTGTTCACTTTATATTGTATGAGCTTTTTTGGTTGTTCCCTTACGCTGACTTTGTTTTTGGAAAGCCGATTTAAAAAAGGCTGGTTTCTTCTCCTTTTACGTTTTCTTGTTGGCAGGTCTGTACTCCGAAATTGGGGCGCTGCCCCAAACCCCGCAAAGGGGAAACCCTTTAGAAAAAGGTTTTCCCCTCTTGACACCCCTTTTCTAAACCTTAGTTCGCCCGCAGTTATCTGTTAGGCAGCGTCTGTACCGAAATTTAGCGATGTGCGCAGCACGAGCCTACAACACTCTTACCTCTAATAGCGCAAACATATAAAAACCTTAAAAACTAAGCTGCTTCGGGTCGGGCAGGTCTTTCGCTAAACCTCCGACCGCCGGAATATTCTTCGCCCGATATTTAGCTAATTCCTCGGACTCCTCCATATCAACGATCTGCGCGGTCTCCACGACCGCCTTGCCCTTTAACGTCATGACCGCCGCGCCGATAGTCGATCTTGTCGTTTTCGGCAGCAGTAAAGCGGTGTTGAACAGCACCGCCCGATTGGCGGAGCTTCTTATCAGAACGTCGGCGTCGTCGGCAATGTACAACGCGGCGGCGCATTTTTCCTTTATGCTGAGCGCGGCAGTCAGCTTTTTGCGGTTGGTCTTTGTCTGATACGCGCTCATCGGCACCTTAGCCGCCTTGCCGTTGGCGTAAACAAAGAGCATATATCCGCTGTAGTCGTTGGTGACAGCCATAGAAATAATTTCCTCGCCATCAGCAAACCCGAGCTTAGCGGGCAGATAATCGCCCATCGCGCTCGCCTTGGTCTCGCCGAACGCGCCGACCTTTGATTTGTAGCAGTTTCCTCCGGTGGTAAAAATAAGCAGCTCGGCGCGGTTGCCGGTCTCTATCTGCTGAGATACCCGGTCGCCCTCCTTAAGCTTGTGTTCGGCGGACATTCTCAGCGAATTGGGCAGGATCTTCTTGAAGTAGCCGCTTTCCGTCAGGAACAGCGTGCAGGCAAAATCGGGGATATCCTCCTCCTCGTCGGCTTCAGCGATATCCGACTGATAGAAAAATCCGGTTTTTCTGTCCTGACCGTATTTTTTCATGATCTCTTTAAGCTCCCCTGCGATGACCGCGCGAATTTTCTTTTCACTCGAAGCCAGCTCGGTGAGCTGTGCGATAGCCTCCTTAAGGTCGGCTATATCCCTTGTGCGCTTTAAAATGTACTCGCGGTTAAGGTGGCGCAGTCTTATTTCCGCGACATATTCTGCCTGTATCTCGTCGATACCGAAGCCTATCATAAGGTTCGGCACGACCTCCGATTCCTCCTCGGTCTGACGGACTATTTTTACAGCCCTGTCGATATCGAGCAGTATCTTTTCCAAGCCCTCTAACAGGTGCAGCCTGTCCTTTTTCTGTTTAAGCTCAAAAAGCGTGCGCCGTCTTACGCAGTCGGTGCGGAAGGCTATCCATTCGTTAAGTATCTCGTAAACGCCCATGACCCTCGGGTAGCCGTGTACGAGAATGTTGAAATTGCAGGAATACGCGTCCTGAAGCGGCGTCGAGCGGAAGAGCTTTTGCATAAGCCTTTCGGGATCGGTGCCTTTTTTGAGGTCGATAGTTATGGAAAGACCGTCTAAGTCGGTATCGTCGCGGACATTGGAGATCTCGCGTAATTTTCCCGCCTTGACAAGAGAAATAATTTTTTCGATTATCGCTTCAACGGTAGTAGTCGCGGGTATCTCGGTAACGACGATGCAGTTATTTTTCTTATCGTATTCGTATTTTGCTCTAAGCTTTACCGAACCGCGTCCGGTACGGTAGATAGAATCAAGCGTTTCCTCGTCGTAAAGCATAAGTCCGCCGCCTGCGAAATCAGGACCCTTGAGGGTGTCAAGGGCGTTGTGACCGGGGTCCTTCATAAGCGCGATAGTCGTTTCGCAGATCTCGCGCAAATTAAAAGAGCAGACGCTTGAAGCCATAGAAACTCCGATACCCATATTTAAGTTTACCAAAATCGTGGGGAACGCCGCGGGCAGCAGCGTCGGCTCGGTAGCTTCGTTGTCGTAATTGGGCACGAAATCCACCGTGTCCTTGTCGATATCCTTAAAAAGCTCCTCGCAGATCGGCGCAAGCTTCGCCTCGGTATATCTCGAAGCGGCGAACGACATATCCCGCGAGTAAGCCTTTCCGAAATTTCCCTTGGAATCGACATACGGGTGAAGCAGCGTTTCGTTGCCGCGCGCAAGCCGCACCATAGTCTCATAGATAGCCTGATCGCCGTGAGGATTAAGCTTCATCGTCTGACCGACAATGTTTGCGGATTTAGTCCTCGCGCCGTTGAGCAGTCCCATTTTGTACATGGTGTAAAGTATTTTGCGGTGAGAAGGCTTAAAGCCGTCGATCTCCGGGAAAGCGCGCGAGACGATAACGCTCATAGCATAAGGCATATAATTTTTTTCCAGCGTATCGGTAATAGCTTCCTCCACCACCGTTCCCGCCCCCGCGATATATGCGTCCGGGAATTTATCCTTCTTCGGCTTTACCGCCGAGTCTTTTTTCTTCTTAGCCATACTAACTTGTATGATATAGTTACCCCTAAATCATACTCTCCTTTCATCAAAATGTGGTATAATAGAAATTG
>CANQCJ010000136.1 GCA_947589205.1 uncultured Ruminococcus sp.
AGTTTGACGGAAACAGCATTTCGGGCGGTATCGCGCAGGAGGACACTGCTAAGGATATCACCGCGGAGGACATAGCCGATTTTATGGAAAACGGCGTTATATTCAGAAGCGTCAACGATGAGTCGATCACCTATGACTTTTATTACGAGGGCGCTGTCGCGTATACCTCTTCGGAAAGGCATGGGCTGACTAAGGACGAGCTTATAGAAAAATACGGAGAGGACTATTTGAACGATTATGTAAAGGTCGACCCGAATGAGATCGAGCCGGTGATAGCAGAGCTTTCCGAGCATATCGCTTCTGACGAGTCGTTTAAGGACAGCGAGCTTGCAAAGAGTGTTAAGGATCATATCAAAACAAAATAAGAGCAGTTATCTTTAAAAACGCAATTATGTGTAGAAAATAAAGAAAAAGCGCGGAGTGTAAAAAGCTCCGCGCTTGATGCTTACTTGTCGTCAAAGAATACGCTGAAGGCTTTGAAAGCCATATAGGTGTCGAGCTTTGAGGTTATCTCGAACGGGGCGTGCATTGAAAGCACCGGAACGCCCACGTCGATAACGTCCATATCGAGGTTGGCGATATACATGGCGACAGTGCCGCCGCCGCCCGCGTCTACCTTGCCAAGCTCTCCGGTCTGCCAGATAACGCCGCCGTCGTCCATCATGCGCCTTACCTCGCCGACAAATTCCGCAGAAGCGTCCGATGTGCCGGATTTTCCGCGCGAGCCGGTGAATTTCGTAACGACGACGCCGTAATTTATCTTAGAAGCGTTTCTCGATTCCGTTACCTCCGGGAAGGTCGGGTCTACAGCCGCGTTTACGTCCGCAGACAGGCATTTTGACGCGCTTATGACGGCGTTTCCGCAAACGCCCTGCGCTCTTGAAAGCTCATGGATAAAATAGCGCAGATATGAGCTGTTAAGACCGGTGTTTCCGTCGCTTCCGGTCTCCTCCTTGTCGGTCAGCACGGTCATGCAGGTGTAAGCGGGCTTATCGCAGCCGAGTATCGCCATGAGCGCGGTATAAGCGCAAACTCTGTCGTCCTGACCGTATGAACCCACCATGCTTCTGTCAAAGCCGATATCGCAGGCCTTGAAAGCGGGTACGGCTTCAAGCTCTGCGGAAACGAAGTCGTGCTCTGTAATGCCGTATTTTTTGTTGAGGATATCCATGATATTGAGCTTGACCTTTTTTGAGACCTTATCGTCCTTGAACGGGCGCGAGCCGATAAGCAGGTTAAGCTCCTCGCCCTTGATGCCGTTAGCGAGAGTGCGCTTCATCTGTTCTCCGGCTAAGTGGATAAGCAGGTCGGTAACGCAGAATACCGGGTCTCCCTCGTCCTCGCCGATATTTATCTCGGCTTTGCTGCCGTCGGCGCGCACGACGACGCCGTGAAGCGACATCGGTACGGTCGTCCACTGATATTTTTTTATGCCGCCGTAATAATGCGTCTTAAAAAGCGCAAGCTCGCCGTCCTCGTAAAGCGGGTGCTGTTTAAGATCGAGACGCGGCGAATCAATATGCGCCGCCGCAAGGCGTATGCCGTCGGTCAGCGGCTTAACGCCCATAACGGTAAGGATAACGGCTTTTTGGCGGTTCACTTTATAGAATTTATCTCCCGCCGAATATACCTTTTCCGGGTCGTATTCGTCAAAGCCCGCTTCTTTGGCGAGCCGCACCGCTTCCTTACAGGCTTCGCGTTCGGTCTTAGCCTTGTTGAGAAAACGCTTGTAGCCCTCGCAGAAATCGTCCGCCGATGTTATTTCCTCATCGCTCATTCTCAAAGCGGCGTTTTTCGGGTCTTCGAGCAGCTTCTCGGCAAGAAGCTCGCCCGCTGTTTTATTCTTCTGATCTTGCATTGTTAATATCCTCCTCGAGCTGTGAATTGTTTTTATATTTTTCCAGAGCGTTCATAACTTTATAAATATAATTTCTCGTAGGATCCGACGGCATATCGTCAAGCCCGGCATCTATGCTGAAATTATCCGGGTCTATCGTGCCGTCGTCTATCCAAGCCTGCACGGCGTTCATACCCTGATGATAAGCCCCCGCCGCAAGCTCAAAGCTCCCGAAATCCTCATAAAGATAGGAGAGCATATACGTTCCGTACTGAATATTGAGCTGCGGGTCGAACATATCGTCGAAGGTTATATCGCGCGTATCGTCAAGGCGGAATTTTATCCAGTCGAACGCGTCCGGCATTATCTGCATAAGTCCGCGCGCGCCCACGTCGGAGACCGCGTTTGGATCGAAGTGGCTTTCGGTGTATATTACCGCGAAAACAAAACGCGGATCTATATCGTATTCTTTTGAATATTTTAAAACATATTCCTCATAATCGGTAGGATAGGAAAAAAATTTTTTCGCCTTTTGACGAATATGAGGTTTTTTAAAAGCTGCTATCAAAGAAAATGCGATTATCAGCAGCAGCGTTATAAACACCGCAAAGCCGAGAAAATTATTCTTTTTTGTCTTTTTTGTCATCGCTTCGCCGTTTCTCTTTCTTGTTGGTTTTTATTATTTCGGCGGCTTTACGCGCCCTTTCGAGAGCCTGCCCTGCTTCGCCGTTATTTTCTATAACTATATCCGCATGAGCGCGAAAAAATTCCTCGCTGTGCTGGTTTTTAGCTCTGTCCCTTGCCGCCCTTTCCGAAATTCCGTCCCGCCTGATTATTCTCTCTATCCGTATGCTTTCATCGGCGGCAGCCGCAATAGTCACATCGCAAAGCTTGTCCGCTCCCGCTTCAAAAAGCGTGGGCGCGTCGAGCAGGATAAATTCCGCGCCGCTTTTTTCAAGCCTTTCTATCTCGCCTTCTATAAGCGCGTTTATGTAAGGAAATATCGCCGCGTTGTAACGTTTAAGAAGCTCCCTGTCGTTAAAGAGCAGCTCCGCGGCTTTTTTTCTGTTAAATTTATCATTTTCAAAAAACTGCGGGAAAAGCTCTTTTATTTTAAAGAAGCATTCCGTCTGCGGCTCTAAGACCCTGCGGGCTAAAATATCGCAGTTCAAAACTTTAAATCCGCACCTTTCAAACTCCTCGCTTATAAGCGTTTTGCCCGCGCCGGTCTGTCCGGTAAGACCTGCCGTCACAGCTTTATTTCCTTAAAGCCCGCCGCGCGGATAAGGCGGTTGTAGACCGCAAGCCCTACGCCCTCGGTCTTCGGACAGCGCGCAAGTATCGTTTTTACGTTAAGCTCGTCTGCTTTTCTTAAAGCGGAAAAAAGATTTTTCGCCTGTTCGGCAGGGTCTTGACCTATAGCGATATATTCCGTTCTCGGCGGCGCGTCGGTCGGGGAAAATACGAGCAGGAGCGTACCGGGGTTCTTTGCGGCAAATTCCTCGGCGAATTTTGAAAACTGCTTCGCCGTGCCGCTGACCGCGTACACCTCGGCGGCGGGGGAATAATGCTTGTATTTCATTCCCGGAGAAGCCGCCCTTGCGTTTTCGTCGAGCGCGTGCAGCACGCCCTTGTCTATCCTGACATCGGGCACTACCTGCGAGAGCATTTCCGCGGTTATCCTGCCGGGACGAAGTATCTTTACCGCGTTCTGCTCAAAGCAGACGACGGTCGATTCCACCCCCGCTTCGCAGGCTCCGCCGTCGATTATCGCGGGTATCCTTCCTTTCATATCGTGCAGCACATGAGCCGCCGTTGTGGGAGAGGGTCTGCCGGAAAGATTTGCCGAGGGCGCTGCAAGCGGAACGCCTGCGGCGTCTATCAGCGCGCGGGCGGCGGGGTGAGAGGGCATTCTTATGCCTACCGTGTCCAGACCGCCCGAGGTAACGAGCGGTATATCGGGCGTTTTCGGCAGCACGAGCGTCAGCGGACCGGGCCAGAACGCCTTAGCGCAGCTTATAGCGGCGGCGGGTATCTCGCTTGCGGTCTCCGAGATCATCGAAAGCTCAGAAATATGCACGATAAGCGGATTATCGGCAGGGCGTTCCTTAGCTTCAAATATCCTCCTTACCGCGCCCTCGTTGAACGCGTCGGCGGCAAGACCGTAGACCGTTTCGGTCGGTATGCCGACTACCTCTCCCGCGTTTATCAGCTTAGAAGCGTATTCTATAGACTCCGGCGAATCGTCAAGGAGCTTGGTATCATATGCCATTTTTTTAAGTCACCTCGCTGTTTGACTCTGCAAGCAAAGCCGTTCTGTCGGCAAGCGCGAGAGCGTCTATCACTTCGTCGAGCGCGCCGTTTAAAAACGCATCGAGCTTATATATCGTAAGCCCTATACGGTGGTCGGAGATCCTTCCCTCGGGGAAATTATATGTGCGTATGCGTTCAGAGCGGTCTCCCGTGCCGACCATTGATCTTCTTTTTCCTGCGATCTCCTTATCCTGCTGCGCCTGCTGCATTTCAAGCAGCCGCGAGCGCAGTACGCGCATAGCCTTGTCCTTGTTTTTGTGCTGAGAACGCTCGTCCTGACATTCCACGACAAGACCTGTCGGCAGGTGGGTTATCCTTACCGCCGATTCGGTTTTGTTTATATGCTGTCCGCCCGCTCCGGAAGCGCGGAAAACGTCTATTTTAAGCTCGGTCGCTTCGTTGAGCGAAAGCTCGACCTCCTGCGCCTCCGGCAGCACTGCGACCGTCGCGGTGGAGGTGTGTATGCGCCCTTGAGATTCCGTTTCGGGTACGCGCTGAACGCGGTGTACTCCGCTCTCATATTTCAGCCGCGAATACGCGCCGCTGCCGTCTATCATAAAGCAGATCTCTTTATATCCGCCAAGCTCCGTTTCGTTAGCGCTCGTAACGCTGATATTCCAGCCCTTTGAAGCGGCGTAAAGCGAATACATTCTGAAAAGAGAAGCGGCAAAAAGTGCGGATTCCTCTCCGCCCGCGCCGCCGCGTATCTCCATAACGACGTTTTTTTCATCGTTGGGGTCTTTGGGCAGAAGCATTATTTTAAGCTCCTCGTTCAGCTCTTTGATAAGCTCCGCCGAAGCGGCAAGCTGTTCGGCAGCCATCTGTCTTATTTCGGCATCGCCGCCGGCTTCTTCGATAAGCTCTTTGGCTTCGTCGTTATCTCTCTGCGCTTTTTTAAGCTCGCTGTATTTTTGCGCGATAGGAGCTATCTCGGAATATTCCTTCATAAGAGCCGTATATTTAGCCGTATCGTTCACGATCTCCTGCTGAGTGAGCATCAATCCTATCTCCTCAAACCGATCGGCTGTATTTTCAAGTTTAGATAACATAAACAAACTCCTTGTTTATAGAAGTCAGAGTCCGAACCTTGCGGTCCGGACCGTCAGAGGCAAGAAGGCGGGCACAAAAGCTTATCGGATCTTTTCTATATTTAGCCCGCCCATGAGTTTTGTTTCGAGGTCAATGACCTCGATTTCGCAGTCTGAGCTTCGTTCAGACCGCGAAACCGCAAAACTCCGAATTGTATCGCTAAAAACTTTAAGTCAAATATCAAGATCCTGTTTAACAACATTCTTAACATTTTTTTCCGCCTTGGAGCGAGGTATCATAAATTCTCTGCCGCAGCCGCAGCAGCGGAGCTTAAAATCCATACCCGAGCGCAGCACGAGCATTTCATTGCTTCCGCAGGGGTGCTTTTTTTTCATGAGCAGCTTGTCGCCTTTAGCTATATCCATAAAAATGAACCTGCCTCCGATCATTTTTATTTAATTATAGCACACTTGCTTTTAATTATCAAGGGTTTGGCGGATATTTTTACATTTAGCGGGGCATTTATTATCAATTTATTACAAATTGAACGCTAATTTTTTAAAATTCGCTGTTTGCGCTTGACGGCAAAGAGGAAAAATGTTATTATTAAAGTGTATTTTCAAAAATATAGGAAGAAGGGTCTGACCGATATGAAAAAACCGTTTATCACAAAGCAGAAAGCTCTTGAATTGATCGAGCAGTATCCCACCCCGTTTCACATTTACGACGAAGCGGCGATAAGAAAAAACGCGCGGGATCTTTTCAAGGCTTTTTCGTGGAACAAGGGCTTCAGGGAATATTTTGCGGTAAAGGCTACGCCGAATCCGTTTATTTTGAAGCTGCTT
>CANQCJ010000137.1 GCA_947589205.1 uncultured Ruminococcus sp.
TTGCCTTCAATTGTGTCTGCATTGTCTTTGTAGATAGCCTTTAGCTGGCTCTTAGCTTGCAAGATGATACTTGCCGAAATTGTTGAATTTTTCTAAAAATAATTGAATTTTTCTTTTTTAATGCCGTTGACTTTTTCAATAGGGTAGTGTATAATAAAATAGTAAGGTACTTATCTTTATATAAATCAAGCCTTACAGAGGAAAAATAAATATGACTAACTGGTTTACCGTAGAGAAAATCGACGATCAGACATTTGCGATCAGCGAATACAAGCATTGGGAAGAAACGCACTGTTATTTGCTGTGTGGGGAAGAAAGGGCACTTTTGATCGACACAGGCTTGGGCGTCTCTAATATCAAGAAAATCGTGGACTCCCTTACAAAATTGCCTGTTATGGTCGCTGCAACACATATTCATTGGGATCACATTGGCGGACATCAATATTTTAATAATATCGCCGTTCATGAGCAGGAGGCAGAATGGCTTTCCGGTAAATTTCCGATACCTCTGCAAATCGTCAAAAACAATTTAACAAAATATCCTTGCGATTTTCCACCGGAGTTTGATATTGATTCTTATCGAATTTATCAAGGTATGCCGCAAAAAATTTTTAATGATGGCGAAGTGTTTGATCTGGGTGATCGGAAAATCCAAGTCATTCACACACCGGGGCATTCTCCCGGACACTGCTGTTTTTATGAGCCTGAGAGAAATTATTTATTTTCCGGAGATTTGATTTATAAGGGCTGTCTTTACGCATTTTATCCGACTACCGACCCATTGCTTTTTTATGGATCCATAAAGCGTGTGCAGAAATATAAGATCGCAAAGATCTTACCGGGTCACTATCAGTTGAGCATTCCTGTTTCGATAATAGACGAAATTGAAGCCGGATTTGCACAAATTGAGAGGTTGGGAAAATTAAAGCAAGGAAGCGGATCGTTTAATTTTAATAATTTTCAGATCCACATCTAAATTTCAATTTTAGGTTTATAAGGATAACAGCAAAACAGTAAATTGTTATTTGGGAGGTAATGTAACAGATCTAACCGTAAAAGTTATTGATTATTTCAAAAATGATCATAACGTTGAGTTCGTAAAAACCGAATATAAATTTCAAAGGGGGAGAACAAGCTTTTGATCATCAAAAAATAATTGCAGGCTACTAATTGTCTTGACAATTGATTTGTATTATAACCTTTTGAAATGAATAACCGCAAGCTCTCGTCAAACGCTCTGTAAGCGTTTTGCGGGGGCTTTTTCTTTTTTAAGCTCTTCTATTGAAAAACCCGCCGTCATGTGCTATAATTTGTATTATATCCGCAAAAAAATTTTTAAAAAAATCTGTAAGAAATGCCGATAAAAGTTGTGTATATAAGTGAAAGGCAAAAAAAGCGGGGTGTATAATTGATGGAGGATAGGGATATAGTACAGCTGTATCTGGAGAGGAACGAGCGGGCGATAAGTGAGACCTCTTCAAAATATGAGGGCTATTGCTCGTCGATAGCTATGAACATACTTAACAACCGCGAGGACGCAGAGGAGTGCGTAAACGAGACATATCTGAACACCTGGAAAAGTATACCCCCGCACAAGCCTAAAATGCTTTCGACCTTTCTCGGAAAGATCGTCAGAAATTTATCCTTTAACAAATACAAGTCTATCCACTCGAAAAAGCGCGGCGGATATGAAATTTCTTTGATACTCGACGAATTGGCGGAGATAGTTTCCGATGAAGCCTCCGCAGAGGATAATGTGATAAGAAACGAGCTGATAAAAACTGTCGATGGATTTATCGCTTCGCTTTCCGAGGAAAAGAGATATGTATTTATCCGCCGGTATTGGTATTCCGACAGCATAGCAAAAATCGCGGAGCAATGCGGGCGGAGCGAAAATTCTGTTTATGTTGAGCTTAGCAGAATGAGAAAAAAACTGCGTGACTATTTAACGGAAAGGGGTTATGAGATATGAAAAAAGAAGAATTTTACGAGGCGATCGGCGATATAGACGAACAGGCTGTCAGAGCCGCCGAAAAGCCGCCTAAAAAGCGTTCAAAGCGTTCCAAAGCAAGGTATGCTGTAGCCGCAGCCGCTTGTCTTGCATTGGTTTTGGGTATCGGGTATCATCGGGCAGATCAAACGGAGCAGCAAAGGTCGGTCACACGATCATCTGCTGCAAATGATACGCCTGAAAATAACAGCAATGATAAACCCAAAAAGAATAGCACAATGCTTGTTGCGTCGGCGGATTACCCGGAAATGCCGGAGTATCCCGAATTATATCCTATGAACAGCGATGCGAGAGCAAAAAAATATCAGGAATGGAGCGACGCGATATCGGCTTTGACTGATCAGCCGGAGGGCTATAAGGACGGATTCGACAGCTTCTTTTCAAACAGCGTAAGTACATTTCTGACCGACGCCGAAAAAAGCAATAAGGCATATTCTCCGCTCGGTCTGTATATGGCTCTCGGTATCACTGCCGAAATCACCGACGGCAGCAGCCGGCAGCAGATACTTGATGTGCTTGAACAGGAGGATATAGATACGCTGCGCGAGCATTCAAAATCTATATGGCAGTCAAATTACATGGATGACGGAATGGCAAAATGTATTCTTGCAACATCGCTTTGGACAAACAGCAATTTGGACTACAAGCAGGATACTGTTGACAGCGCAGCCGAAAACTACTATTCCTCGGTATTCTCGGGCGACCCGGCTTCCGATGAATACAATGAGCTGCTGCGGGATTGGATGAACGAACAGACGGACGGACTGCTTACGGACTATGCTTCCGGCATAAGGCTCGATCCCGAAACGTCTCTTATGTTAGCCTCAGTAGTCAATTACAGCGGCAAGTGGAGAAATCAGTTCGATAAAAAGCTGACCAAAGCAGATGTATTCCATTCGGCAAACGGCGATGTAGAATGCGATTTTTTGAACGCTAAGTGGGACGCCTCTTATTATTGGGGAGAAAATTTCACATCTGTAGCTTTAGGTCTTGAAAACAACGGACAAATGAGACTGCTGCTTCCCAATGAGGGAGTTTCTCCCGAAGAGCTTTTAAACGATGATGAGGCTGTCGGATTTATGCTGAAAGCGGGTGAAAATATTGAAGGCTATGCCAACAGCGAGTATGCCGAAGTCAAGCTTTCCCTGCCGAAGTTTGACGTTTCATCGGAAATAAACCTCGAGGAAGGTTTAAAGGAGCTGGGTATTACGGATATATTCGACCCGCAAAGCTCCGATTACTCGCCATTATTTGAAGATCCGAAGGAAATATATCTGTACAAAGCCGAACAGGATACAAGAGTATTGATAGACGAGGAAGGCTGCAAGGCCGTGTCGCTCACCATGATGGCTAAAGGCGGCTCCGGTAAGCCGAAGGATAGGATAGTGCTTAAATTTGACAGACCGTTTGTATTTGAGATAATGAGCGAGACAGGTCTGCCGCTGTTCGTGGGAATCGTCAACGATCCGTCCGTATAATAATGTTTTGTTTTACGCAGCTGTCCGGTAATTTTACTAACACGAATATTTTGACAGCTTATACGAAGGCACATTCCTCACATAGGGGAATGTGCTTTTTTCTAAGCGGTCAGAATTATCTCCTCTCATGATCTATTGTCCAAAAATTCGGACTTAATATCTGATCTGAAGCCCGCGGATTTTTTATGCCGAGCTTAACAAAATTTTCTTTTTGCAAAGAAGTAAGTCTTTCATTTACAAATGCCATGGTCTTAAACCTCACATTAATAAAAGTATTAAAGCGTAACTTAAAGAGGATCGTCGAGCTATGTTTTTTATTATAGCATATTTTCAGGTAAATGTGAATGAAATTCCGTGAAGGAAATTCAAAAGAAGAAATAATATTTATCAAATATATTGAAATCAAAATAAAAATATGGTATAATCAAGATATACCGAATGAATGAGAATCATAAGCAAAAAGCGTACCCGACAGCTTAAAGCGAACGCAATATTCAAAAACAGATCGTTCGGTCAGCGAATTTTTTGAAGATGATCTCGGAAATTATGTTATGTTTACTCAAGCCGTCAACAGTATACGGATCTCATTTTGATAATGGACATCGGAGGGATAGGCAATGCAGCTGCGAGTGGATCGGTTTTTAAATATATTCCGTATGAAAGGGACGATAAATGGTACGTTGATATTGAAGGCGAGGGATACGAATGTATTGCCTTTTGTCATTTCGCAGATATGTATTATATCCCGCAAAAAAATATGCCCGATAATATAAAAGCGGTACAGCTTCCGGTCGTAGGATTGGATCAGCCGCTTACTCCCGAAGAGAACCGCCTTATGCAGGAGCTATACAATAAATATTTCCCCGGAATGATCGAGGAATTTTATCAGCTGACGCTTGTTGATACCGAACAGATATACTATTACAATACAAATATGTGGATATCTGTTTTGACAGCATTGATATCATCGGTGGATCTTGCGCTTATTATGAATTATATTCTGACTCGAAGAAGAAAAACTCTTGCCATATTCAGGATAAACGGCTGCAGCGCAGACCGTGCGAGAAGGCTTTACATAACAGAGCTAATGCTTCTTCTGAATGCAGTATTCATTGTTTGTCTTGCAGTGTGGCGTTTATTGCTGCTGCCTGCGCTCGACGATATTTTTCCATATATAGCGGGAGCATTTTCGGCAAAGATATATGCGCTTATATATATTTGCTATATGGCGGTTTCGTATATAGTCATGAACGTTATGACGATAAGATATATGCGCAGATCGCCTGTTGATCTGCTAAAAAGAAGGCGAGGTGAGCTTTTCGGATATCAAAGCAGGAACTCTTTCGGATATAAGAAAACAGCTTATAATACTTGTCCCGATCATAGCTGCTCTGCTTTTGCTTACGATAATAAGTATTCTTAGCCTTACCGCTGTAAGCACACATAAACAGCTTAAAAATTACGGCATTTTGTATCTTTGCGGAAGCAGGTGGAGACAGTGTGCATTTATAAATATGACAGAGATATTTGTTGATGTATTCTTGTCCGGCTGTCTGACATATATTTTATTGCAAGGCTTATATCTATACGGCGCGTTGGAAAAGACCGTTGTTGTTTTTACTGCTAATGAATTTATTATTTGTGCGGCAGCGGCGATAGTGATACTGATAGCTTCGCTCATTATGCCGTTTGCGATGATCGGAAGAACTCAGCCAAAGGATATACTTAAATCGGAGGAATAGATAAGATCAAAAATAAAATGATATACGATCGGTCTGGCAGTACGGCTGACCGACAAATCGAGATCATTATCGAGGTGTGTAATGAAAAAATCTAATAAGATATTTTTAGCATTGCTATTTGTCAGCTTGGTTTTTATTATTGGTTTTGGAACGACCCAAACAAGCTCCCATGCCGACAGCAGCGGCAATGTTATCGAGAGAGCCGACGCTTATCTTTCAGACGCCGCCGCTAAGGCACATTTTCCGTCAATGTCGATAACGATCGTTGACAAAGAAAACGTTCTGCTTTCCAAAACCTATGGGAATTGCAAAAGCGCGGACACTCCGTATCTGCTCGGCTCGGTAAGCAAATCGTTTACTGCTCTTTGCATTATGCAGCTTGCAGAACAAGGCAAAATTGATTTAGATGCAAATATAGAAGAATATCTGCCGGATTCAACAGACGGCAAACAGATAACGGTCAGGCAGCTTTTAAATCATACCGGCGGACTTGGAGAACATCAGGATCTCGATAATTACCATATAGCAGGTGAGCAAGGCGTTCATACATACGCAAATGTAAATTACTCCTTGCTTGGCAAAATAATTGAAGCCGTAAGCGGTAAAAGCTATGAAAGCTATATAACGGAAAATGTGTTTGAGCCTTTAAATATGTCAAATTCTGCGGCAGCGCTTGAAAAAAGCTTGGAAAACGGTTTGATCGACGGCTATGAGAATTGGTTTGGTCTCAATATAAAAACAGAGCCTAATTATCCAAGCTCCGACAGCGATTGGATCT
>CANQCJ010000138.1 GCA_947589205.1 uncultured Ruminococcus sp.
CGAGCTGTTCAGGTAGGCCGCCGGCACGCCCGCCTGGTTCAGCGCCTCCACCTGATCCTTCATCAGCGAGATCAGCGGCGAAATCACGATGGCCACGCCGTCGAGCAGCTGCGCGGGAATCTGGTAGCAGAGCGACTTCCCCGCGCCGGTGGGCATTATCCCGAGCGCGTCTCTGCCGCTTAGGATACTCTCTATCAGCTCTCTTTGTCCGCTGCGAAATTCGCTGTGTCCGAAATATTTTCTCAGTAAAATTTGTATAGTGTCACGAGTATCGTTCATTTTCCCTTATAGATCCTCACGCTTATCGGCGGACAGTTCGGGCGGTTGACAAAGCTGCCGACTATCACCGTGTACTCCCCTACAGGGAGATTAGCTATATATTCCAAAATATCATCGCGTTCCTTGGTTCCGGTGTCTCTGCCGTAATATATTGACAGGCTCATAACGCCGTCGGCTTTGAGCAGTCTCAAGCCCTTTTCTATCGCCGCTATGCTCGTCTCGCTTTTGGTGTTCAAAGTATGGTCTCCGCCGGGCAGCCAGCCGAAATTGAACACTATCGCGGAAACCGTTCCCTCCTCGGCGTATCTGTCGATATTCTCATGCCCGTCAAGATATATTTTAGCAATGCTCTCATATCCCTTTTGACGGATAAGCTCCTTAGTGCTCTCTATCGCCTGCGGCTGAATGTCGAACGCCAATACACTTCCCGTCTCGCCGACGAGCGAGCACAAAAACGCGGTATCGTTCCCCCTGCCCGCCGTGCAGTCGATACATATATCTCCCGGTCTTACATTGAGCGACAAAAATTCGTGTGCAAGCTGCACCGCTCCGAATTGGCTCGGCATATTACTCCTCCCCGCCCGTTATTTTTTCTATAAGCGCGTTAAGCTCATCTAAGCTGAGCTTTGAAGCGTCCTTTAGCGTATAACCCGCCGCGTTCAGCTCGTCCTCTGTCACACCCTCGGCATAAAGCGTAAATTTAAGCTCTGCGAGCGCGTCGCATTTATTCGGGTCGGTCAGATCAGCCCAGCCGTCGAGAGACGGCATTTCTATTTGCTGCTTGTCGAAATTTATCGAATTTATATCTATTCTCGTCGTTTCGCCGTTTGTTACGCCCTCGAAGCTTTCAAGCGCGTTCGTCTGCTCATCGAAAACAAAGGTAAAGCTGTCCCCTGCCGATTCAAAATTTTCGGTGACCCTGCCGTCGGCGGTGCTCGTTGAAACGAGCTTGTCGGAGCTTGAAATTTTAAAAAGCGCGTTGCCAAAATTTCCGTCCTCGCCGGTCTCGCGGTAGCATTCTATCTCGGGGAAAAGCGCGTAGGTTTTTTTGTCCACCGTGTAAAATTCCGTGTAAATGCCGTCGGTGTCGAGCGACACAAACCCGTCCGCACCGTCAGCCCTCATAACGCAGGGCGTCTGTTCGCCGTTCGGGTAGGTTATCACCATATCCACCATATATTCCCCCGCGTCAAGACTGTCGCTGACCTGCTGTGCAAGCGAGGGCTGCTTGAGCGGATCCCTTGCTTTGGTACAAGCCGTAAGCAATACCGCGCAGGTACAAAGCATTATTGCTGTTTTCGGTATCATATTTAACTCCTATCAGTCCTTGTACATAATCTTTCTCTGAACGTCGACGTTATTGAAGCTTAGCTTGAACGCGATAAACACCGTCAGCGGGTATATCAGCAGCACTATCGGGTAGACCCAAAGCAGATGTACTGACATATGAGTTATTTTCATATCCTGCACGAAAATGTTTATCAGTCCCCACAAGCCGCTGTTGAGTATCTTGAACGGCAGTACCGCGCTGCCGATAACGCCGAAATAGGACAGCAGAAGTATGATATACGAGACAAGCGCGGGCAGCATTGCGATAAGTCCGAGTACAATACCGAACGATTGTTTTACATCGTCGCCGCGCACGGTATTTTTTACACGCGCCTTTGAGCCCTCCTTCATGCCGAAGTCGGAAAGTACGCCGATGTAGCAGACAATTCCCAGGATCGCGAAAATAACGTTGCCGGCTTTGCCGAGCATAGGGCTTATGCCGAAAAGCGACAGGAATATAAACACTCCGAAAAACTCGCATTCCAGCCATTTTAAAAGCGCGGTGACGCGGGCGCGCTTTCTGTTATACCTCTCCTCGTCCGAATAGTCCTTTATCTTTGTCTTGTCCTGTTCCATTTTTTCATTCTCCTAAAATAAAAAACATACCGGCGTCTATAACGAGCGCCGGTATATATTATATCATATTTTGAGAAAATTTTCAATAGCCTTTCTCATTATTTTTTGGTTTTAACGCTGA
Source organism: uncultured Ruminococcus sp. (assembly GCA_947589205.1). Classification (GTDB taxonomy): domain Bacteria; phylum Bacillota; class Clostridia; order Oscillospirales; family Ruminococcaceae; genus YE71. The sequence continues at coordinate 2,306 of CANQCJ010000138.1, forward strand.
GAGTCCTGCTCCATGCGCCGTATGAGGAAAGTCCGCCGCTCTTTTTGTACGCCTGAGCTCTGAACTTGTAGGTCGTATTCTTTTTAAGTCCTGTTATCTTGGCTTCCTTGCCGGACTTGACGAGCATAACGGTCTCCCACTTCTTGTTCGCTTCGTTGTACTGCTGTACCTTGTAGCCGCTTCTTGAAACGTCCGAGAGGAAAAGTCTCACGCTTGTTGCCGACTTGTTCGCCTTGGTTATCTTGACGGTCTCGGGCTTTGTCAGAACGCTCGCGGAGCTTCTTTCGCCCCATACGGTCTCGCCGCCGTTTTTATTGTAGGCTCTTACCGAGAATTTATAGGAGGCAGCCGGCTTAAGTCCGGTAATGCGCAGGGTCGTAGCCGAAGCGCTGACGGTCTTGACCTTTTCCCATTTCTTGGAGGAAGAATTGTATTTATAAACTCTGTAGCCCGCCGCGTTGTCGGCTTTTTTCCAGGTGATACGCGCCGCGTTCGCCGAAACGCTCGTCTTGGTTATCTCCGCCTTGCCGGGAGCTTCAGCCGGTGTATCGTTTCCGCCTACTATCTTGAAGCTTGCGGTCTGCGAACCGGAATAGTTTCCTTTGAGCGTTACCTTTACCTTAGCCGTGCCCTTGTTTACGTTATTAGAATATTCAACGGTGTAATCGACCTTGTTTACGAGCGTGGTGTTGCCGTATTTTACCGTCAGCTTAGGCTCTATCGCCTTGCCGGTGTACTCCTGATCGGGTATCGCGGCTATAGCAGGAGAGATCTCGAGAGGAGAGACCTTTATCGTTACCTTAAATTCCGTCGGCTTGTACTTGGCGGTCTCGGCAGCCGTTACGGTTATTACGGCTTCGCCCGCGCCCTTTACCGATACCTCGCCGGTCTTGCTTACTGTTGCAACTGTATTAGCGGAGCTTGAATAGCTCAGCGCGCCGCCGTCGGCGGTCTCGTTTTTAACGTCGAGCGTGAAAGCAGCGTCGCGGAATACCTTTTCATAGCTGTCAGTGCCGGAAAGCTTCTGGTCGGTCTGCGCTACAACGTCGTCGTCAGCCGGAATGCTTCTTTCGGTAACACCCATTGCGTCCATGATAGCGTTTATAACGTCCGGGTCGCCCCACTTTAACGTCTTGCGGTCAAAGTGCCAGTGGTTCTCGCTCTTGTTCGCGCCGTTTTTGGCGTTGTTGTCCCAGAGGACGTTCACTATACCGTATTTCGCGGCGTTCTCATAGGTAGCCTTTGCCCAAGCCGCTCTCGCGCTGTTGTTGTTTTTGTTGGAAACGCCCGTTTCGCCGACAAATACCGGTATGCCCTTGCTGACAAAATTGGTATTTAATCTGCCGTAGAAGTCCTCGACCTGCTTCTTGTAGGCGTCGGAGAACTGCGTAGCCTTAGCCGAGGTGTCGTCCGTCGTGCTTCCCAGGCAGAGATCCTGCGGAACATAGCCGTGAACGGACAAAATTATCTTGTTTGCCGGGTCGTCGGGCAGCTTAAATTCCGACGTAGTGCAGCCGTATTCTGAAGCCGCATATGCGGGGCAGATTATGTATCTGCTCGAATTGTTTCCGCCGCTGCTGCGGATAGCGTCTACTGCCGACTGGTTAAATTCGTTTATCGTCTTTACCGCGTCAACGCAGTCCGCGTTGGGGTTGTTCGCGTCGAACCACCACTCGTTGTTTGTGCCCGCAAGGCGCGGCTCGTTGAGCGTTTCAAAAACGAGCTTTTCGTCATAGTCCTTGAATTCCTCGGCGACCTGCGACCAAACGGAGGTGATAAATTTCAGCGATTCCTCCTTTTTCTCGCTCGTGGGATAATATCCCGGAGTGCTCGGCGAGGGGGTCTGATTTGCGCCCAGATTGTCGTGGTGGATATTTATGACAACGTGCATACCGTCCTCATAAGCGTAATCTACCACCTCTTTAACTCTCGCCATCCATTCGCCGTCAACGGTATACTCGTCGCCCGAAACGTGCTTTCCCCACGAGATCGGTATCCTTATCGTCTCAAAGCCCGCGTCGTGAACGGCTTCTACCATCTCTCTTGTGGTCGCGGGATTGCTCCACGATGTCTCCGCGGCAAGTCCGTCCTTGCTGTTAGCGTCCAGCGAATTTCCCAAATTCCAGCCCGCGCCCATAGCTTCCATAAAAGCCTTGTCCGCGTCATTAAGTCCCTCCGCGCCCGCCGGCAGCGAAGCAGCCATAGTGCTCACCATGACCGCCGCCGAAGCGACAGCCGCCGCGCGTGTTAATATCCTGCTTTTCATTGCTTGCATTTTCCTTTCCTATTAGAAGTTAGAGCAATTTTTGCTCTCGCTAACAATTATAGCATATCCACAAAAATTTTTCAAGTACCTTTATAAATTTTTTTATTTTGCGCAAAGAAAACACCCCCACCGTTAAAGTGGGGGTACGCTTTTTTAAAGCGGGAAAAATACACTATTTAATAAACTGCATTCCTTCTCCGTCAACATATCTGTATTCGACCATAAGTCCCGCGTTTAATATCTCATCTCTCAGCGCTTCCGCGTCCGCACGGGGAATGAGAATATCTATCGCGTAGTCGAACGTTTCATAGTCATAATATGCGTCCGTCACGCCGTATTTTTCAATGTCGTCTTCGTCCTCATCGGTCATGTAATAGTAAGAAGCGGCAAACTGCACCGAGCGCATATCCTTATCCGAATAAATTTCCGGCTCATAGGTAAGCCCTATATCGTTCAAAAAGTACCTTATCCCGCGCGGAGACTTTTTGACATATTTGCGCACGATGTCAAGAGCTTTTGTAAAGCTCTGCTTGTCGTTGGCGTTTGTGGAGGTATTTGTAAAGGTCTGATAGTCATCCTCGTCCTCCGCGTCCTCATAAAAATCGGGATCCCCATAATACGCCGTATCGTACATACTGTAGCCGTAATGCGTCCAGCTGTCTCCCGGGTCTATGGACATATTCATTTTGAAGGCTTTGTCCGGGGCCTTGTCAAGATCCTTCGGCTCAAGGTATGCATAGCCGAAGCCGTAGGTGACGTAGGAAATATATGCGGCGATAAGGAACACAGCGTTCGCGCCGACATATTTGGCTATCCAGATAAAGAAGTTTTTGAAGCTCATCTTGGCGCGGGTGACGATTATGTTTATTACGATAAACGCTATCGCCGTAAATACGAACGATGTTTTAAAGCTGCTTTGGTAAAGATTTACTCCGCTTATCGTGAAAACTATCAGCAGCATCGCCGCTTCAAAGAAAGCCTTGAACGCTATCGGCTTGCCTACGGTCTTTCCGTCACGCTTTTTGTAGATAAACACGCAGACTAACATCAATATCAATGATATAACGCAGTTTAAGCAGTACATCAGCGCGCTGATCTTATCGCCTTCCATGCCGTAAGCCGCAGCCTGACCAATACCCGCCAGCGTCCAGACCTCGGGGTGTTCCACACCGAGCGCACCGCCGTAAAGTACGCCCGCAGGCTCTGCCATAAATTTTTCCGAGAACATCTCGGGTAACATACTTAATGTTATTGCAAATATCCCGGTAAAGTAAATGCTCTCTGCAAAAGACCCGGTACAGCAGCAGCAAAATACCGCAATCGCGTCAATGAACAGCGCCGCAGCTATAGATATAAGGTAGATATATGCGATATCCGGTATCCAGCTCATGCCCAGTCCGCCGACCGCC
>CANQCJ010000139.1 GCA_947589205.1 uncultured Ruminococcus sp.
CAAGGGAAATATCGAGATACCGAATTTTGTCGGAATGAATATCGTTCAGGTAGAGCAGCAGTACGGCGACAAGCTGCAGTTTGAAAAGGACGATGAATACAACAACGAATACGACGAGGGTATAATAATGTGGCAGTCCCAGACGGGAAAGACCGTTAAGGAGGGCTACACTCTTCAAGTGACCGTCAGCAAGGGACAAAAGCTCATTACCGTTCCCGACATGGTAAACAAAGACAGCGAGATCGCGCGAAGCGAGCTTGTAAGCGCGGGCTTTACTCCGCTCATGCTCGAGACGTTTAACGATGAAGTCGCTAAGGGCATGGTCGTAAAGACAGAGCCGGCGGCGGGCGAACAATACCCCGAGAAAAAGGAGGTAAGAGTTTTCGTAAGCCAAGGACCGCTTGAGACGGACGTTAAAGTACCCGACCTTAAAGGTCTTACCAAGGAAAAGGCTATCGCAGTGCTCAAAGAAAACAAACTCGGCTGCGAGACGCAGGATATGGAATATGACGGAAACGCGGGCAAGGTCGTTGAACAGAGCGTCGACCCGGGCAAGTATGTTGAACGCGAAACGGTCATCACCATTTATATCTCGACAGGTCAGACAAAAGATATTGAAATGACGCTGAAAATGGATATGCCGCTCGGCATGAGAGGCTCTTATACCTTTGACGTTTACCGCGACGGTATAGTCGCCTATACAAAGACCGTCCAGAACGGCGAGGCTGTAGCGGGCGGAACGCTCAGTCTGCCGATACAGGGCAAAAAGACCGAAACACTCGTTATCTACGCAAGAAACAACGATCCCGAATATGACGATTATTACTTCAAGTATGCTACCTTCAACATCGACTACGACAAGCAGACCTATGAGCTTGTTGGAAGCTACGATACGGAGGATCTGCTGAAGATCACTCCTCCCGCAACGACAACGCCTACTCCCTCCGAGGTACTGCCCTCAACGCCGGACGAAAGCTCAGAACAGCCTGTCGATCCTTCGACGACCGAAGAGCCGCCGGCTACCGATTACGACCAGCCGACAGATACTCCGGAACAGAGCTATTGACCGCTCATGACAGGAATAATAATCAGATCGCTCGGAGGCGTCTACACTGTAGAAGCCTCCGACGGCATATATGACTGCACCGCGCGCGGGATCTTCAGAAAAAGAGGTATCTCGCCGATGTGCGGCGACAGCGTTGAGTTTGACCAAAAGCAAGCTTTGATAACCGAAATATCCCCTCGCAAAAACGAGCTGATACGCCCGCCCCTCGCTAATCTCGACCTGCTGCTTTTTGTCGCCTCCGCCGCGCAGCCTTCGCCGGATATGCTGCTTATCGACAAGTTTATAGCCGTCTGCGAATTTAAAAAAATAGGACCCGCCGTCGTTGTTACAAAGACCGATCTTGCGGGATATTCACAAATCGGGGACGCTTACAAAAAGGCGGGCATACCGTTTTTCGCCGCGGACAACACCACCGGCGAGGGCAGCGAAGAAATAAAAGAATTTATCGGCGGAAGGCTCTGCGCATTTACGGGAAATTCCGGCGTCGGAAAATCATCGCTGCTCAACCGTATGTTCCCCGACCTGAAGCTTTCGACAGCCGAGATAAGCCGCAAGCTGGGCAGGGGCAGGCATACCACGCGTACAGTTGAGCTGTTTAAAATGCCGCAGGGCGGATATATCGCCGATACGCCGGGTTTTTCTTCTTTTGAAACGAACAAGTACGATATTATTTTCAAGGACAAGCTTGCGGGCTGTTTCAGAGAGTTTGAACAGTTTGCCGCAGACTGCCGCTTCCGCGACTGCACCCACACCAACGAGCCAGGCTGCGCCGTAGCCGAGGCGGTCGAACGCGGACAGATCGCGCCTTCACGCCGCGAGAGCTATCTTGCGATGTATGAGGAAGCCGCAAGGCTCAACGAATGGGAGCATAAAAATAACGATTAAGGAGATGATCTTCTTGCAGCGCTGCATAATTTTCGCCGGAGGAAAAAGCGAACAGCGTATTCCGTATGAGCTTGACACTAACGGAGCGTTTATCATCGCCGCCGACAAGGGCTATAAGACCTGCAAAAGATTCGGTATCACCCCCGCGCTGACTGTAGGCGATCTCGATTCGCTGAAATTTATCCCCGACGACTGCGAAACGCTTCAATTTCCTACCGAAAAGGACGATACCGACCTTATGATAGCGGTCAAAGAGGCTTTAAAACGCGGCTGTAAAGACATAACGATACTCTGCGCGCTCGGCGGAAGATTCGATCATCTTTACGGCAATTTGCAGACGCTTTGCTATATCGTAAAAAACGGCGGCTGGGGACGGCTGCTCTCCTGCTATGAGCAGATAACTATAGTCCCGCCCGGAAGCTACAAAATAAAAAACAAAGAACGCTTTTCGCTTTCTTTGCTCTCCTACAGCTCTCAGGTCAAAGGACTTTCCGTAAGCGGAGTGAAATATCCGCTTGAAAACGGCGTTATAAACAACGGCTTCCCTATCGGCGTTTCAAACGTTATAACTGCCGAATATGCTCAGATAAGCTTTACCGACGGACTGCTTCTTATCGTACAAAGCAGATTGTGACGCCTTCGCTCGCTGCTGCATAATATGAATTATGCACGCCAATACAAATGGAGGTTTTTCACATGAAGGTTGTTGTTGTAAAAAGTCCGAAGCTCTTAGCGCCGGTGCTCAGAATGATCTTTAAGATCAAAAAAGAACCGATAGACCAATAAAAAGGAATTTTACATAACCCCTGCCCTCTCGGCGTATACGGAGTATGCCGAAAGGGCGGGATTTTTTATTGACATTTTTTTTACTTTGTGATATAATAAAAGAACGGGCGGTAAAAGAGCAATGTCAGCCCGATCATTTTGTGAAAGAGTGAGAAAATATATGAAGGAAAAGCTTAATGTAAATAAAGTATGTATCATCGCGCTTATTGTCGTTATTATAGCTCAGATAGCCGTTACGGCGTATTATTTTTCTACCGAAAGACAGGGTCTGCACAGCGATGAGATCTGGTGCTACGGACTTGCCAACAGCTATGACGGTCCTTATGTATTTCTTAAAGACGGTATTCGATCCCCTACGCTCATTAAAGATTATAATTTAGAGCTTTCGGATACCCGCAATATCTGCGAATGGGTGCCCGGCGAGGTATTTAACGATTATCTTACCGTTCAGCGCGGTGAACGCTTTGCATATGACAAGGTCTTTCACAACCAGTCGCTCGATCATCACCCCCCGCTTTACTATATGCTGCTCCACACCGTCTGCTCTTTCTTTCCCGACAAATTTTCGCTTTATTTCGCTTTTGTACTCAACTGCGTTTTTCTTGTTTTTACTCAGATATTCCTATTTAAGCTGGCTAAACTCATGATGAAAAGCGACATTGCCGCGCTTGCGGTCTGCGCGCTTTACGCCGGCTGCCGCGGAGCGCTGTTTACATTCTCTTTCTTAAGACAATACTGCTTTCTGACTATGCTGCTCGTGATGTATTCTTATTTTACAGCCAAGTTTTTCTACAGCGAGGAAAAGGTACTTAAAAAGCAGCTCCCGCCAATACTTATATCCGCTTTCTGTATTTTTATGACAAATTACTGCGCTATTATGTTTGTCGGCGTTATGACCGCCTGCATATGTGTTTACTATTTTTTCAGTCACAAAAAGAAAAAGCTTATGCTTATCTTCGGCGGCAGCACTTTGCTCACACTTCTGCTCTCATTTGCCGTTTTCCCCGCCGCTCTTAAACAGATATTTGCTTACAGCCCATATCAAGGAAAAATCTTCGACTTTATCGCACAGTTCAGACTGCTGATGCACTATATTCTTAAGCCTACTCTCGGCATCAACGTTTCTATCTACAAAAGCAACATCGTGTCTGTTATCATAGCTTCTATCGTTCTTATAGCCGCTTTCAGCGCGCCGATATTATTCTTATTCAGGGATAAAGAATTTGTTAAAAAGCTCCTTGCCCTATTAAAGAGCCTGCCGAAAAAAACTATTGGTTTTCTTAAAAATGCAAACTATTTCTGGCTGTTTTTGATAATATCCTGTCTGGCAAATATACTGGTGCTCAACAGACTGACAGATGTTTTTTACATGGGCGATTTTATCGTAAGATACGTGTTCTATCTTATGCCGTTTGTTTTTATAATCCCGTTTATGGCGTTCAAGCTGATATTGGAGGCTGTTACAAAAAATCTCTCCTTCATAAAAAAGCTTGCCGTTCCCGCTATTACCGCAGTATACGTTGTCTTTGTCGTACATTCACAGCTTTACTGCGAGGATATGATAGATGCTAACGGCTTAGGAACGATAGCTCAGCAGCGGCAATTTCTTAAAGGAACGACAACTCTTGTTGTAATGACGCAGGATTATATTGCAACATCATGGCTGCTTACAAACCTTTCGATGATACTGAATGAAGCCGACGAGGTATATGTGACCTTCCCGAAAACCTTTGAGACCGATCTTGACGAGATACTTGAGGACGGAAAAAATATCGACAGAATATTAGTATGCTATGATTCTTACGAAATGAATGACAAACAGTTAGAGTACTTGACCGATAAATTCGATCTGCCTATCGAAGCGTTAAAAGCAGGAGACTATGACTATCTGAACAATAAATTTATCGGTAAGGAATACAAACCAACATTCGATAAGGAGACCGTCGATATCGACAACGTTATCGCAGAAAGCATTGACAAGCCTTCTACGGAAATGCTGACAGAAAGTATAAACGATCTGTTCACGACCGTTCCGGAATATGTTTTTTATACTAACGGCAGACGGTTTTATATGCTCGATGTCGAATAGGACTTGCCGTAAAGCGCATATATTCCATTGAGGTGATCTTTATGAAATGCACGCTGACGGCTCTCAGAAACAAAGAAGTTATAGATATTGAAACCGGTCTGCGGCTCGGCTATGTTGACGATGTAGAGATAGACACCGAAAACGAAAAAGTGGTCTCGCTTATAATCTTTGGCAGAACGAGAGTTTTCGGCGTCATGGGAAAAGAGGACGATATCGTTATAAAATGCGCCGATATTTCGCTTATCGGAGAAGATACCATTCTCGTCAGACAAAAGGAACAGTCGGTATATACAAAATCAAGGACTTTTACTATTGAAAATTTGTTGAAATAGACAAGCAAAAAATGCTTGCAATTTGTCTGAAAATATGGTATAATATTAAAGCAATTCGCATGAGCGTCATTCGCGGCGTGGTTCCCCTATATAGGGGTGAAGCCGTTTGGACGCTCAGAGGATAAATTTTAAAAAACCAACAGGAGGTCACTGCAATGGCGGTAGTATCAATGAAACAGCTTCTTGAAGCAGGCGTTCACTTCGGACACCAGACAAGAAGATGGAACCCGAAAATGGCTCCGTATATCTTTACGGAGAGAAACTCGATCTATATCATAGATCTTCAGAAAACAGTTAAGAAACTCGAGGAAGCCTACAACTTCGTCCGCGATCTTTCGGCGGAGGGCAAGGAGGTCCTCTTTGTCGGAACAAAGAAGCAGGCGGGAGATTCCATCAAGGAGGAAGCTCTCAGAGCCGACGCGCACTATGTAAACGCAAGATGGCTCGGCGGAATGATGACCAACTTCAAGACTATCCAGATGAGAATAAAGAGACTCGAGCAGCTCCACACTATGGAAGAGGACGGAACATTCAATCTTCTTCCCAAGAAGGAAGTCGTTAAGCTCACTCTCGAGATCGAAAAGCTTGAAAAGTTCATGGGCGGCATCAAGAACATGAAGCAGCTCCCCGGCGCGCTTTTCGTTGTCGACCCCAGAAAAGAAAAGATCGCCGTAAGCGAAGCTAAGAAGCTCGGCATACCCGTTGTCGCTATCGTTGATACCAACTGCGATCCGGACGACGTTGATTATGTTATCCCCGGAAACGACGACGCTATCCGTGCGGTAAAG